>VYFM01000015.1 GCA_009842375.1 Candidatus Poribacteria bacterium
GAGTAATATAGTACCGTCCATGCTTGCTGTGGCGAGGGTTTTTCCATTATGGGAAAGGACGATTGCTTCAATAGGTTCCGTATGTCCTGATGGTATTACCGTTTGGTTTCCTGTTTCCACATCAATCATCTTCAGATTTCTGCGTTCAGACCCAATAATAAACTTCAGATTACTACGTTCAGACCCAATAAGGGTTTTCCCATCAGGTGAAAATGTCAAAACTGGTTTGGGTTTGATATTAAATAGGTTGGCTTTGAGTGGTGTGTGCACATCTTCTTCAGAAGCGTTCAATTTCCATAAGTGCATATCATCATGACTTGCTGTAGCAATAGAAGTACTGTCCGGTGAAAAGGCAAACACATTTGCTGGTAAATTAATGTCTGGAGTGATGTCATTCTGTGTTGCTACATCCCAGATTTGTATCTTGCGATAGGCTGGGAGTGCAGCGAGAATTTGTCCATCAGGTGAGAAAAGCAGCTGTCCTAGGAACAAAGGTTCATCTAAACTTAGTCGAAATTGTTCATTTCTTGTGTTTCTATTCCACACACGGATTGTGTGGTAGTCACTTGCTGCAATTAAATTATTATTCGGAGAAAAGGCAGGTGCTGCTGACATTGGACCACGCTGCATATCAGGAACCGGACATTCTTCACCTGTAGTTATATCCCATACTTGAAGATTTCCTTGACCTCTTCCTCTAATATGTGATCCAGATCCTAATGATTTAAACACTACCATAGCATTACCACTAATACATGCAAAGAACTTTGCATCTGATGAAAACGCGACAGAGTTGGTTGTATCATTTTGACCTTCAGAAAATGTGGAAACATGTCGAAAAGTTGTAAGATCCCATTTTTCTACTAACCCGTTATACACTGCACTTACTAAGAATGAATCGTCTTCAGAAAATGCAACCGTTTTTACCCATTCTGTATGTCCTTTGGTATAAGTAATTAATTCTTTGCCTGTATAAGGATTCCAAAAACGTATAGTTCCGTCTGCACTGCCACTTGCGAGACATCCACTATATTCAGACATTCCATCTGGTGCAAAGGTCAGAGCATTTATTGTAGTCTTATGTCCCTTTAAGGTCGTACGTATCTTTCTGGTTGCTAAATCCCAGATTTTGATTTCGCCACTTGTATCACCGGTTGCGAGGGTCCTTAAATCATCTGAGAATGCTATTGCCGTTACCCATTCATCATGTTCTCTAAGTGTGTCTATCTTTGTATAAGTCTGTGTATTCCACAAACGTACATTTTTGTCTTTACTGCCACTTGCCAATATTTCACCATCTGGCGAGAAAGCCAATGCCAGAATTTCTTTGTCCTGTTGTCTAAATAAGTTTGCATGTCCAATAAGTGTTCTTTTCCGCTTACTTGTAGTAACATCCCATAGGTGAATTTTGCTATCATTAACATTAACTGCAAAGGTACTACCATCATCTGAAAATGCTACTGCACTGAATTTTGCTATATTACCTGTTACAGAGAGTTCTTTACCGGTATCCGCGTGCCAATAGATTAAGTTACCTCTGCTATCTAAACTAATTAAAGTGGATCCATGGATAGCTAAGGACACAACCGAGTCACGTTGCTGTGTCAATTCAATTGAATGTTGTTTCTCTCCGGTTTTCAAATCCCAAAACTGAATAACCGGACTGTCATCACCACTACTCACCAATGTATTTCCATCTTGAGAAAATGTGAGTGCATTCACTTGATCACCTTGTCCAGTGAACAAAGGTGTTTCGTTGCCATCTTTAACGTCGTATAGCCACATGCAAACATCTGTTCCAACGGCAAGATGCGTACCATCAGGCGAAAATCGCATTATATTGATACCACCTTTACCAAGACGTGCAATTGCACCAGCGGGTAGACCTTCATGTGTGTTGTCTTGAGCATGGATACATAAGGACATACCGATAATCAATAGTACCGAGATAAATATGAGCATTTTAGTTTTCATAAGTTTTCCTACTTATTTTCTCTCAAGAACTATGGTCTCTAAATCAAAAATTTGTCTTGGTGGTAATTCTTGGACCCTGATAATAGTTGGTTGATGATCTTGTGATTTTATATTTACTTTACCAGCTAAACCTGACCAGAGTTGGATAGAAAAGTTGCCTTCTGAATCAGTGATACCAATAACAGGTGCACATATACCTGTTACACAGATTACATTTATTTCTGATTTTGGTATTGGTTGCCCATCAGAACCGTCAATGACTTTTCCTATAAGGGTTGCTGCTTCTGTATGTGGACGTAACACAACCGTTCCAATATCAAAGGTCTCACCAGCTTCTACATTGATGTCATTACGTGAAATGTCAGTGAAATATCCACTGGCAACAACGTATAGACTATAGTTTCCAATCGGTAGTTCTGATAATATCCATCTTCCTTCGTCGTTGGCTATCGTAGAACGGAAATCTGCTCCGTTTCTTTGCAGTACTACTAATGCCTCATAAGGTTGCACAGTGCCAGTGAGTACACCGAATTCTGCAGTAATAGATTCATCATCTTCAGTTTGTATTGGTGATTCACTTTCACATCCGACTAACATTGTATAGATACTTAACGTTAATAGTAGCGTTATGCTAAGAATTAATTTGTAATTTCCGTCTATATTTTTATTATATCTCATTATTGTTTTCCTATTTTCATCATTATTTTTTCCCAATCCCATAAGAGAATAGTACCGTCCTCACTTCCACTTGCAAGCGTTTTACCATCATGTGAGAAAACAATGGATTGAATGTTCTTTATATGACCAGACACAATATCCAATTCAACGCCTGTATCTATATCCCATAATATAATGTAACTCCTCCAACCTGATTTGTGAAGCTGAATAAGGGTTTTGCTGTCAGGAGAAAATAATAATTTAGCGGTATATCCATTTCGAAATTCAGGAATTATCTCCTTGTGTTTCTCTATTCCTGTTTGGGTTATCTTCCAAAGACCAATTACCCTTAGTCCATCAACATTTGGATGTTCAACGGCCATGGTCTTATTGTCAGGTGAAAATGCAATTACACTAATTTCTTTTACATTAGGAATATCGATTTTTTCCTGTGTTGGAACGTGCCATAATTGTGTTTGATCGTTGTAACCATATATGGCAAGGTATTGCCCATCGTGAGAAAAAATAATCTTTTCATGTAAAGATAGTTCTATACCAAAACTAAATAGTTTGTCACCAGTATTTATATCCCACAACTGTACAACTTGTTCACGAGGATTCACTGCAGCGAGTATATTGTTATCTGGAGAAAGTGCAAGATATTCTGATGGATGTGGAAATGATTTCAATTCATCTCCTGTGGGAAGAGATAACAAGCGAGTTTCTCGGTGCGAACGCGTTTGCATAGTTAGACCACTAACTCTTGATCTGACATTATTATCTTGACCGTTTATTGCTAAAAGCGTTGCGTCCTGAGATAACACTAAGGCACTATTGCTATCGTAATGAGGAACAGATGGAGAAGGCAATTTTTTCCCTGTCTGGATATCCCATATTTGCACTGTGCCATTTGCTGCAACACTACTAATCATTGTATCGGTCGTATTGAAAGCAACTGCTTCAATAGACTCTGTATGACCCGTAGCAAAAACTGATCGTTCTTTTCCAGTCTTTGTATCCCAGAAACGGACTGTTCCATCAGTGCTTCCACTTGCCAGTAGTGTTGCCTCTGTTGGAGAAAATGCAAGGGTCTCTATACTATTCTTGTGTCCAGTGAGAGTGGTAATAGGTTGTCCATTGCTGACGTCCCATATTTTTATAGTATTGTCTGTGCTTCCACTGGCAAGTATTGGACTGTCTGGTGAGAATGAAAATGTACTTATTATTTCTTTATGTCCTTTCAGACTGAACCGTTCTTCTCTTGTTGTGACATCCCAAATTTTAATTATATTACCAATGTGTGAACTTGCTATAGTCTTGCTATCCGGTGAAAGTGCTAACGTCTCAATCCCTGTTGGACCTTTTCTGTTATTCTGATTTCCACCAAGTATTCTTGATAGCGTATTTCCGGCATTGGGATTTAGCTTTTCCTTGAACACTTCACCTAAACTATCGTTGGCAGAATCCCATAAACTGATTTCATTATTGTCTGGATCTCCACATGCAAGGGTTTGTCCTTTAGGGTTAAATGCTGTTACAAGCCCTCTCTTACCATAACGTTGCGTTGACAATCTATTACCTGTTTCTATATCCCATTCTGCCAAAAAACCCAATTCACTAATACCAAAAAGTTTATTGTTATCATGACCAAATACCAACTTGGTTATCCTTCCAGGTTTCTCTGGGAATGTCAAAATTGGTTCGTTTAGATCACTATTCATATCCCACAACTGAATGATAGCATTTTGGAAGCCATAAACTGCCAGATATTTTCCATCAGGTGAGAAAGCAAGTGTATGGATTTCATCATGATGTCCGGGATATAAGGATTTCTCTTTTCTATCCTGCACATTGTATATCCATACTCCAATGCTTGTGCCCACAGCAAGTTGTGTGCCATCGGGTGAGAAATGTATGGTATTAATCCCACCTTTTCCAAAGAGTGCGATTGCTGCATCAGGTAGACCAATTTGTATATTGCCTTGTGCGAAAACATTGGACAACATTCCAACGATAGATATAATAGTGATGAATAGCGTGTGTTTCATTTTCATAGTATGCACCATTTTAATAAGATTTTATTCGTCAAGTCCCTTGAATTTTAGGTTGCCTTTCTCATCAAAGGTGAATGTACCCGTTCCAACATTACCAATACGAATATTGAGAACTCCTTTTCGATTAATCGTAACAGTGACATCACCAACGCTCATTATACCTCCACCTTGTCCAGAAATTGTGGCACTACTTCCATTATGAGTCAGTCTGTATCCTGACCGTAGTCTTTTAATCTGAAATCCGTTATTATTCAACCAATTTTTTACTGCTTCAGCTTCCCCAGCCTTTTCTGGGTATTCGTTCGTTTGTAGGACAGGTAACAAATTACTTTCAAGATTTTTTTCAATCCGATCATTTCTCAACTTGGCTGAGATTTGTTCCCAATCCCACAGCAGGACTGTGCCATCTTGACTTCCACTTGCAAGCGTTTTTCCGTCGTGTGAAAATACAAGCGTTTCTACTGTTTCAGTATGTCCGGACAATGTTCCCATACTGTTTCCTGTTTCTACATCCCATAACTTAATTGGTGTGCTCCACATATCCCTTCCAGATCCAATGAGAATGGTTCCATCTGGAGAAAAAGTCAATTCATTTTCAATTCCGTTTAAATCTGCTGGGATTAAAGTATGTTTTTCATCTGATTCATTGCCTAATTTCCATAAGTAAATTCCGTCACCACTCAACGTTGCAAGTATAGAACTGTCGGGTGAGAATGCCACAGTGCTTGCTTTTTTGATATTAATTGGTGTGATGTCACGTTGCGTAGTAATGTCCCATACTTGTGGTTTACGATGGAAACTCACTGCAGCGAGTTTTTTACCATCTGGTGAAAATGCCAGTTTTTCATCGAACCTTGATCGTTCCATGTTAAATTGGAACAATTCAATTCCAGTATTAATGTGCCAAGCGCGAATTTCTTGTCGATCTCTAATTGCGAGTATGTTGTTATCTGGTGAGAATGTTACTGCATAAATAAGGTGTCTGTCCATCTGCCAAGGAGGAACGAGTTTTCTCCTTACGGTTACATTCCATAATTGCGTGTTGCTTGCGCCTTCTGTCTGAGAACGTGCTCCGATGCCAACAGGATTGAATTGAATCGTCCCCTTTCTTCCGTGACATGCAAATAACTGAGCATTTGGGGACAGTGCGACTGTCCAGGTTGTATCGCAATGAAAGTCTGTGAATGTCGCGATTTCTTGATGTGTCTTTAGGCTCCATATATCTACAGTCCCGTTAAATGCAGCACTTGAAAGGGTTGTACTATCTTCAGAAAATGCTAATGCTTTTATCCACTCAGTATGTCCTGTCGTAAAAGTGACCAGTTCCTCTCCGTTCTCTGGATTCCAGATACGGATTGTTCCATCTGCACTACCACTTGCAAGACACCCACTGTAATCGGGAGCACCCACAGGAGCAAAGGTTAAAGCATTGATTGTATTTTTATGTCCAATTAGTGTTGCACGTTCCTTCCGAGATTCCATATCCCAGAGTTTGATAACCTTACCTGCATCTCCACTAGCAAGGGTTTTTCCGTCATCAGAAAATGCTGCTGCGGTAATCCAAGCATCATGACCTTTCAAGGTTGCGAGTTCGTTGTGGTCTTGGGTATCCCATAACTTCACCGTTTTATCCTCACTCCCACTTGCCAGGATTTTTTTATTTTGTGAAAATGCCAACGTTAGAATATCCGAATCTCTTTCATTACCATGTCCTAAAAGAGTACCCACTATCTTGTTCGTGGTTGTATCCCATAACCTAATACCACCGTTCTGTTTGTTAACCGCAAGATGGCTTCCATCTTGAGAAAATACTTGATTATTGTATGAATCATCTAAACTGAACTCAGATAGTTTTTTACCAGTGTCAACATGCCAATAGGTCAATTGTCGATCACTATGACCACTATATAGACTGATTAGTGTCCTGCCATAGAATACTAATGCAGTTAATACATCTCCGTCCAAATTTAATTTGATTGTTGTGTGTTTACTTTTAGTTGGTATATCCCAAACTTGGATGACGGGGTTGTTATATCCTCCGCTTGCAAGAAATCTTCCGTCATCTGAGAATGCCAGTGCATTAATATGTCCTGTGTGACCTGTGAACAAAGCAGTTTCATTTCCATCAGGCACATCGTATAGCCATAAACCTACATCTGTTCCCACGGCGAGATGCGTACCATCAGGTGAAAATCGCATGATATTGATGCCGCCTTTACCGAACCGTGCGATTGCTCCTTCAGGTAATCCGACTTGTGTGTTATCTTGTGCGAAGCTGTTTGAGAAGATTGTAACAATCAAGAGTAAAGTAATTAAGTAGGGTATTTTTGTTTTCATCGGCCAAACTCCTTTGCCTCTCTTGCATTAGTGAGGACAGTCTCCCAATCCCATAGCAACACCGTGCCATCACCACTGCTACTCGCGAGCGTCTTGCCATCAGGTGAAAATACTAAGGTAGTGATATTGTCCGTATGTCCAGATAAGGTTCCCAAATCGTTCCCGTTTGTATCCCATAACTTAATTGCAAATCCGAATGAGCGCGGACCATCAAATATATGAATTTGCGTGTTAAGAAGGATTTTTCCATCAGGAGAAAAAATCAATTGATCGCTTAAACCTAAATTTTTATGTATAATTCTACTCTGTTCTTGGATACCTGTAGATGTTATGTTCCATAAAACGATCCCTTTACCGAGCTCATCAGAGGCGAGGGCAAGAATAGTACTGTCGGGTGAAAATGCCAACGCACTATGCTTCTCCATGTTAGGTGGCGTGAGTTCACGTTGCGTCGTAATATCCCATACCTGGGTTTTCACGCGGCTCCCGTTAGTAGCAAGCAGTTGTCCATTAGTTGAGAACGTTAATTTTCCTGAGTGCGGTGATCCCGTGCTAAATCGGAATAGTTCTACGCCGGTGTTCCTATGCCATCCAATAATACTTTCACCACGAATACTGGTAACGAAGATATTGTTATCAGGTGAGAATGTGAATGCCTTCATTTCTTTAACATGCTGCCAGGGACCAGATATCTCTTCACCAGTGGGAAGCTGCCATAATTTAAGAGGGAAACCACCTTGGAAATGGCTCCTGTGACCGCCACTAAGTGTCTTGAAAACAATAAAACCGTTGTTGCCTATTCTTGCAAATAAGGATGCATCTGATGAAAGTGCTGCACCAGTTGTAGAGTCACAATGACCATCAATAAAGGCAACTAATTCCTGTTTCGTTTTTAGATCCCATACATCCGCAATACCGTTAAAGGCTACCGTAGTAAGTTTTGTTCCGTCACCAGAAAACGCAACAGATTTCACAGATTCGGTATGTCCACTTGTAAAGGTAACAAGTTCATTTCCATTTTTTGGATCCCAGAATCGGATTGTGCCATCGTAGCTGCCACTTGCAAGACACTCACTATAAAGCGATGTTCCCTCTGGCGCAAACGTTAAAGTGCTGATAGTGTTTTTATGTCCTAAAAGGGTATCGCGTTCTTTGTATGTATCAACATCCCAAAGTATTATTACTTTATTTGCATCGCCACTGGCAAGTGTTTTCCCATCTGCTGAGAATGCCACAGCAGTAACCCAGCCTAAATGTCCTAAAAGGGTTGCAAGTTTAACACCTTTCTCTGTATCCCACAACTGCACTGTATTGTCTATACTGCCACTCGCGATGATTTTACCATCTGGCGAAAACGCCAATGCAAGAATGCTTACTGCAGGTCCTTTCAGATCCATCCACCGTTTGCCAGTCATTGTATCCCATAAACGGATTCTACCTTCACGAGTTCCTGTGGCAAGTTTACTACCGTCTTGAGATAAGACCCCAACCTCATAAGAATCTAAAGTTATAACTTTACTGCTTGTGTCCCCATCCCAAAGAGGAAATGCCGACGCTTCCCTGCCAGTGTCCACATTCCAACAGATAATAGAATTGTCAAGACAGGTGAGCGTTGTGTTATCTTGTGAGAATGCAAATGCTGCGGGTGAACCCGTTGACATGAAGATGGCTTGTTTGCTATCAGTATTCACATCCCACAAATGGATTTCGGGGTTGAGAAATCCGCTACTTGCACCGCCACTTGCGAGCATTTTTCCATCATGTGAGAATGCCAGTGCATTTACTTGTCCAACCCGTTCTGTGAACAAAGCAGTTTCATTTCCATCAGGCACATCGTATAGCCACACACCTACATCTGTTCCTACAGCAAGGAGGGTGCCATCCGGTGAAAACCGCATGATATTGATTCCACCTTTTCCAAGGCGTGCAATTGCTCCTTCAGGTAGACCGACCTGTGTGTTATCTTGTGCGAAGCTGCTTGAAAACATCGTAACAATCAAGAATAAAATCATATAGTAAGGTATTATTATTTTCAACGATCAAACTCCTTTGTCTGTCTTGCATTAGAGAGGACTGTCTCCCAATCCCATAGAAGAACAGTGCCATCTGCACTTCCGCTTGCGAGTATTTTGCCATCGTGAGAAAATATGAGTGATGGAATTGACCATGTATGTCCGGATAAAGTGTCTAATTTTAGTCCTGAATCTATATCCCATAGTCGGATAACATCATTCCTACCTGAAGCTGATGAATCAATAACGGTTTTACCATCAGGAGATACTACAAGTCCTTTGCTGAAAGCTCTTCTACTATTGTTAATTGGACCTAATTCCTGTAGACCAGTTGAGGTAATATTCCACAGGACTAACCCTTCATGATTGCCGTTTACAAGGATCGTACTGTCAGGTGAGAATGCTATTCCAGTTGCTTGTTTTATATCTTGTGGTGTGATTTCTTTCTGTGTTGTAACATCCCATACCATTGTTTTTGTATGAATGCCGTACGATGCAAGTAGTTTGCTATTAGGTGAAAAAAGCAAATTTTCAGCAAATGGTATTCTTTTATTAATAAAAAATAATCCCTTCCATGTGTTTGTTTCTAAAATATGGATACCTTTTTG
>VYFM01000659.1 GCA_009842375.1 Candidatus Poribacteria bacterium
ATGTCGGACTTCGCTGCGCTCACTCCGACCTACAAGAAAAAGATCCTTAATCATTTAGAAATGGTAATAGTTAAATGTATGTCTGTTCTCATCTGTAACTGAAGAGAGGTATTTAGAAACCTATGAACCTTAATTGGCAGCACCATCCGTGGGCAGGTGTGTTCCCCGCAACGTTATGCCCTTTCCACCCAGATGAATCAATTGATGAAGAAGGTTTACGTGCGTATATGCAGGAACTTGCGAGTGTTGATGGTATAAAAGGGGTTGTCTGTAATGGACACACTGGTGAAATAATGGCACTCCGTCTGCATGAACGGCAGCGCGTCACTCGGATTACTGCGGAGGCTGTTGGGGACAAGGTTAAAGTCGTTTCGGGTGTTAGTGCAGAAGGGAGTTTGCCTGCGATTGACGATGCACTTGCTGCGAAGGAAGCAGGGGCAGATGCGATTCTATTGATGCCTGCACATCACTGGTTGCGTTTCGGTAGAACACCTGAGACTGCAATTGGCTATTTTCAGGATGTGGCTGAAGGGGCAGATATACCTATCATTGTGCATCAATACCCTGCTTGGACAAAGGCGGGATATACGCTTGAAGAGATGTTGGAGATGGTGAAAATTCCGCAGGTTGTCTGTATAAAAATGGGGACTCGCGACATGGCGCGTTGGCGATGGGATTATGAACAACTGAAAGAAGCTGCTCCTGATGTGCCTATATTAACGTGTCATGACGAATATCTGCTTGCGTCGCTTTTGGAAGGTAGTGATGGGGCACTCATTGGGTTTGCTGGTTTTGTTCCCGAATTGATGGTTGCTGTAGTCCACGCTGCGCTCAATAATGATTTGATAGGTGCTCGGAAGGCTCGTAATCAAGTAGATACGTTGGCGAGGATTGTTTATAACTTCGGTGAACCGAGTAGTGACGCTCACCAACGGATGAAGTGTGCACGTTGGTTGATGGGTAGATTTCCATCAATGACGATGCGGCGACCGTTGCGTCAATTGTCTACTGCTGAGATAGACAAAATTCGGAATGAGCTTGAGTCGGTTGGATATAATTGTGTCAATTGATTTGTAGTTTGTAGATAGGGTAGAACATTTGAAGTGCACATAGGTGTTAATTTAAGGAATATAATCTATATGTTGGCTATGTTCCAGTGCCAATGAGGCGATAAGCGTTATATGTTGGGTTTCGTTCCTCAACCCAACCTACGATTTACTAAATAGAACACATAAAACAACAAAAACACCCTCATGCAAAAAACATTAATTGTCACAGTAGCAATTTGGTTCACCATACATACTACCGTTACTCTAAACACCGTAGCACAAGAAGCACCCGATTGGCATCTACAGCACTTACCCGAAGGTGCAAAAGCACGGATAGGGAAAGGGGGAATAACGGGTAACATTGCTCTTTCTGATGATGGCAACTTATTAGCAGTTGCGTGTAGTACTGGTATTTGGATCTACGATGCACACACTGACGAAGCACTTCACCTATTGGCAGAACATAACGATAAGGTGTTGAGCGTTATGTTTAGTTCAGATGGATCTTTGTTAGCAAGCGGGAGCAAAGATAAAACCGTGTGTCTATGGGATGTGCAATCTGCCACATTGATCCGGACGATGACTGGACATGAAGGTGATATAGAAGGCATAGCGTTCAGTCCAGATGCTAAGATATTGGCAAGTGGGTGTACGGACAATACCATTCGGTTGTGGGATGTACAAACAGGAACACATCTTCGGACACTGACCGAACATACGGGTGATGTAACAAATGTAGCCTTTAGTCCAGATGGTGAAACATTGGTGAGTTCAAGTGATGACCAAACTATACGTCTGTGGGATGTACTTACCTGGGAAACGAACCAGAAGTACATTGGACATACGAGTCAAGTTTTAGATGTTACGTTTAGTCCGGACGGGAAGAAATTAGCAAGTGCTGGATGGGATAAGACGGTACGTATATGGGATGTGCAGACAGGCGTTGAACTGCATCAGTTTAGAGGATTTAAGGGTTATGCAATATGCGTTGCGTTCAGTCCAAATGGACAGTTACTTGCGAGTTGTAACCAAGATAGAAAGATACGTATGTGGCATGTACCAACAGGGACACATCTGCGAGACTTTCCGGAGCATAATTCTTGGGCATATAGCGTCGTGTTTAGTCCGGATGGCAATACACTGTTGAGTGCGAGTCGGGATGGTACGGTGCGTCTATCGGATGTACAAACAGCGGAACAGCTTCGTTTAATCAGAGGGCATCCAAGGATTGTCTATAGCCTTGCATTCAGTCCAGATGGCAAAATGTTTGCAATTGGCAAACATGACCATTATATCCAATTTTTTAAAACAGAGACCTTTGAATTGATTAGAGAGATAAAAGCCCATAAGTCAGAAGTCATAAACGTAGTGTTCAGCACGGATGGGCAGACATTGGCAAGTGGTAGTCGTGATAGTACTGTATGTTTATGGGATATACCGTCAAACGCAACACAACCAACTATGGTTGGAGAAACCTACTGGGTACATAGTGTTGCACTCAGTCCGAATGGAAAAATAGTAATGAGTAGCGGTCATGACGGAAATATCCGTCTGTGGAAAGTGCCAACAGGTGAGAAGCTCAAGCCGATTTCTGTGAATAGGGATGCTGTTCATAGTGTAGTATTTAGTCCAGATGGGTCTATGTTTGCAAGCGGGTGTGAGGATAACACCGTCCGCACGTGGGATACACAGACCCGCAACTCAATATTAACATTGGAAGGACATACGGCTGCCGTGAAAGGTGTCGCTTATAGTCCTGATGGAAATATGATTGCCAGTGCGAGTGTAGATAAAACCGTGCGATTGTGGAATTCAAAATCGGGTGAAACTATTCGGGTACTAGATGGACATATATATGAATTAAGAAGTGTCGCGTTTAGTCCAGATGGTAAAACGTTGGCATGCGGTGCGAATTGGGAGGGCACCATTTGGTTGTGGAATGTGGATACTGGAGAAGATATAACAACATTGGGTGGACATCGGAATACAATCCATAGCGTTACGTTTAGTCCGGATGGGCAGACATTGGCAAGTTGTAGTGCGGATGGCACCGTGCTGTTGTGGGATCTCAACCTCGTCAATTAGGTGGACCATTGTAGAATCCAATTGGAAGGTTCGTTTGTTATACCATTTCTACATGATTAAGTGTCATTATCTTGCAGGTCGGAGCGAGCGTAGCGACCTCCGACCTGGGAAAACCAATGAAATCTTATGTGTCGGAGGTCGCTACGCTCGCTCCGACCTACTGTTTGTTATGGCAATTTATCAATTGGAAATAGTAATAGTGAAACGTTGAACGGAGTAACTGAAGAAAATGTCACGTTTAAAATACGCATTAATTGGTCATGGACGGCGCGGATCGGCACATTTGTCAACGGCTGCTGCGCTAAAGGATACCTATGAAGTCATCGCAGTATGCGATGCACATCAGGAATCTGCAGAGGCAGGGGCAACAAGACTTGGCGTGAAGGCATACACTGATGTTCGAAAACTCGTTGACGAAATGACACCCGATGTTTGTGATGTTGTCGTGCCTGCACCACTACACCATATAGTCTCGTGTTATCTGTCTCGGTGTGGTATCTCACATAACGTAGAGACGGGGCTTGCTCCAACGCTGGGTTTGATGGATATGATGATAGCGGATGCATCTGAAAACGGAGTAAAACTTCAAACCTCGGAGAACTTTCCTTTTGTTCCCGTTGAACAGTTTGTCTGCAAACTTATACAGGAAGATGTAATTGGTAAGGTGCATAAATGTTATCGATTGTTTTCTACCACTGGTTACCACGGACTTGCTGCAATACGGTGTCGGATGAACGCTGCACCCACATCAGTAAGTAGCATTGGACATTCAATGCCTGTTGTGCCTTATGTTGACAGGGCAAAACGAGATTTTAGTCGGGAAGGTTTAGAATTCTACGCTGTAGATTTTGACAATGGTGGTCTTGGTGTTGCGATGGTTGGCAACAAGAATGGGTGTCTCGGACGGAACAAACTGGTCGGTTTTGAGACGTGTGGTGAACGCGGGACTATTATCACAAACGGTAACCAAGGTGCTTCTGGTGGAGAAACTGTCAACGTCTGCACAGATGAGGATATTAACGAACATGCTGGTAGTGCACAAACATACGAATTTCAGAGGGAATACGGTGAGGATAGAGTTCTGCAGCGTATCTTTGTTGAACTACCAGAATCTCTCGGAGGCACTATTGAATGGAGCAATCCATACCAGCATACTGGTATATCAGAAGGTGGTATTTCACTCGCAACTATGCTTGACGGTATTGCACGCGCAGTGAGAGATGACACACAACCACTCTGGACAGGAGAAATGGGTAGGGCAGACCAGGAGATGGTGATTGCAGCACACCGTTCTGTCAAGACGAATCGGCAACCGATTGAACTCCCGCTATCACCTGATCCTGACGAAGAGGCTGCATTTGACCGTAATTTTGAGGAGCAGTTTGGGATACACCCTCGCGAAGATATTGAAAAGGCGTTACAAGTTAATTTTAAAGCGCGTTAGCGGAATGCTGCAGTATCAAAGCTTAGGAAATTCTGCAGTTTTGAATTTGCTTATAGATTTCAAACAACAGAAAGGAAGAATATGAAAGAAATTAGAATTGGTTTTATTGGTTCTGGTGGCAATGCGAATGGACACATGAATCGTTTGTCGGATATGGAAGGTGCGAATGTCGTTGCGGTGTGTGATATTGTGCCGCAAAAGGCACAAAATGCAGCAGAAAAACATAACGCTGATCCGTATACAGAACACCGCGTCATGTTAGAACGTGATGACTTAGACGCTATTTATCTAAGTCTCCCTGTTTTTGTGCATGGGCAGCCTGAGTTAGATGTGATTGAACGCGGGTTACCTTTCTTCGTTGAGAAACCGGTTGCCATCAACATGGATATTGCACGAGAGGTAGAAGCGGCAGTTACGAAAGCAGGTCTGATAACTTGTGTCGGTTATCAACTGCGTTATCTCGGATCAACAAAGATAACCCAAGAAATCCTTGCAGGAAAGACGATCAACATGGTTGCCGGCAAATACTGGTGCGGAACTGGACGAGGTAATCCGGAAGGTTGGTTGCGGCAAATGGATAAGTCTGGTGGTCAATTGGTTGAACAAGCCACACACACTTTTGATATGATGCGGAACCTACTTGGGGATGTGGATTCGGTTTATTCGATGCAAGCGAATCGTGTCCTGAAACAGATTGATTGTCCAGATAGTTATATTGTGTCACTACAATTTAGTAGTGGTGCCGTCGGTTCTATGACGACAGCCTGGGCGTATGGCGGTGGTTGGGACAATGCTAATGTTTTAGACATCCTATATGAAGGTGATCTACTGAATTGGAATCCTGCAAGAGTCCATTTCAAAGAAGATGGGGAATGGGTAGAAAAAACTGAACCCGGTCCAACGATTGATGATGTATTTGTTAATGCTGTCCGTGATGGTGATGGATCTCAGATTTTGAGTCCATATACTGATGCAGTCAAAACACTTGAAATATCGCTTGCTGCGAATCTCTCTGCACAAGAGAATAGACCTGTAGAGCTTTCTTCACTATAAGGAATAAACAATGGCAACTAAATATCGCGTGGCAATCGTGGGGTGTGGTGGAATCTCACAGGCACACGGCAACGCTTGGCGGAATGTCTCCGAAATTGAGATTGTAGGTGCGTGCGATGAGAAATTTGAGTCGCTCTCACGTTTTGCCACTGAATATGAAGTTGAGAATACCTACAACGACCTTCGTCAGATGCTGGAAAAACAGGATCCTGATATCCTTGTCGTTGCAACGTGGCCCTCAAGCCATCTCAAGAATGTTCTTGAGGCAGTCCGATGTGGTGTCAAGGGTATTCTTGTTGAAAAGCCTATTGCTGTCAATACATCGCAACTTGAACAGATGATTCAGGTTACGGAACGTGCAAATATCCTCTTGATGGAAGCGTTTATGTATCGGCATCACCCGTTGACTTTGGCGGTAAAGCAGAAGGTTGAGGAGGGCGCAATAGGAGACGTACGATACGCACGTTCCACATTTTCAACAGGTCTCACAGATAGAACAAATTGGCGGTTAAGGGGTGACCTCGGTGGTGGTGCTGTGATGGATTTAGGCTGCTATTGCATCAATATCATCCGCTACGTGATGGGACGAGAACCGCAATCTGTATGGGCAACAGGGAAGTTTGAACCGATTAACAATGTGTGGGAAACCCTCATTGGGACTATGGACTTTGGTGATGGTATAACAGGTCAATTCGATTGCAGTTTCGGATGGACATGGCGTGAAAACTATGAGGTTACTGGCACAAAAGGTACAATCTTTGTTCAATCGGCATGGGGAAACAGAGAAGATGAGTCCAGCTTTACTGTTAATGGGGAAACTGTTAGTGTTAATGGTGTGAACCCTTATGCTGCGGAGCTTCTGAATTTGTGTGAAGCAGTGGAAAATGGGACTCCACTCTGTTTACCTATTTCAGATGCATTGGGGAATATGCGTGTTATTGATGCTTTGCATGAGTCTGCACATACTGGACAACGTATAAACGTGCCTGATTAGACTTCCTTCTATCTCATAAGTTATTTGTCAGGTGGGTCTCTGGTCTTGGTATGTTTGTCTGAACAAGGGTTTACCAAATCACTTGCATACTATCAACAGCAAAATCCAAAATAGGTTGAACATATACACAACTTCCATGTATAATAGTATGAACAAAGAGCAAAACAGACTTGTCACAATGAAGTACACCGTATTTTCGTGAATATTCTGTAGGTAGAGGTTACACAAAATAATGTTTGAACAACTCATGAAGTACCCGATTGATGTCTTTCGGGAAGGGGATTTTTCGTTCGGCATTCCAATACCGGGACTTCTTATTTTTGTCCTGATGGTCGGACTTGTTGCAGCAACCATTTGGGCATATCGGAGTGCAAGAGGACGGTCTGGAAGGGTATTCCGAGGATTTCTCATTGTGCTGCGCACCATTGTACTATGTTTCCTCGCCTTCTGCTTACTCAAACCATTCCTCACTATTTATCAAAATAATCCTGATGACTCCTACCTCTTAGTTATGGTTGACCGTTCCAAGAGTATGCAGATAACCGATTCTGATGAAGGTGACTCGAGACTGAATAGGGCAAACCAGCTGCTTTTCGGTAATAATCCTGAAGAAAGTAATGGACTATTAAACGAATTGGATGCTAACAAATTCAAGGTCAGGTTATTCGGGTTTGATACTGATGCCAAACGAATCTCAAATCAAGTAATAGCAGACGCAGCGGGAGAAAATACAAATATACCAAATGCCATCACAGAAGCATTTGATGATTTACAAGGCATTCCGCTGTCCGGTATCGTTCTTTTTACTGATGGTGTAGATAGAAGCGGGACAGATATACAGAAACTTGTGATGCAGGTCCGAGAAAGGAAAGTACCCATTCATACTGTCGGTATTGGATCTGAAGAAGGGGTTCCTGACCTTGAATTGGTAAAGGTAGATGCCCCGCGTAACGCAGAAGAAGATTTTCCCGTTGAGATAACCGCTACCGTCAGACGTACAGGAAATGCCCCGAAAAAGGCGACAATTCAATTAATTGAGAACGGTCGTGTTCTTGAATCGCTACCGATGTCCGTAAAAAACGACACAGTTCGTGTACCATTCAAATTTACACCTCGCCACCCAGGTACTCAAAAATATGAGGTGCAAATTTTACCTGAAACAGACGAGGCGATCCCACAAAACAACACCAAAACTTTCATTTTGAAAGTAGCCCCGACCAAACGTGTAAAGGTCTTATTCGTTTCTAATCCGTATTGGGGATTTAAATTTATTAGGCGCGCTTTAGAAGATGACCCGAATATTGTGTTGACTGTACGATTTACAACCAGCGATCGTAGTTTTGGTGGCACTCAAGATAGTTCAACCCAACGCTTCAATTTATATCCAGATACAAAAGAAGATCTCTTCAAATTTGATGCGATAATTTTTGGCAACATCGCCGCTTCTGAATTTACACGCGCACAACTTGAGAATACGGTTGAATTTGTCCGAACGCGCGGTGGCGGGTTTTTGATGTTAGGTGGTTTGAGATCGTTAGGGAATCCAGACGTAACAGGTTCATATCTCAACACGCCAATAGCGGAATTACTTCCGGTTGAATTGGAGTTAGGGGAAGCTCCCAAAGCTATCCCCTTACATCTGTCACCTGCTCAAATTCCACATCCGAAAGGGTTTAAATTAAAACTGACAACAGAGGGTAAAACGGAACAGTTGATGGAATTAACAGATGACCCCACTGATAATCAAAAACGTTGGGATCAGATGCCTGAACTTTTCCGTTACAGTAAAGTCAAACGCGCAAAAGCAGGTGCAACAGTGCTTGCTGAACACCCAAGTGAGCGAAATGAATTTGGCAATCGTATCCTCATGGCAACCCACAATTACAATGCAGGTCGTGTCATGGTGTTCACGCCGCACAATACCTTTCTGTGGCAAATGTCCCAAGAGAGTAAAGATGACAGCCATCACCGATTTTGGAGGCAAACAGCAAAATGGTTAACAACTGCCCATAAATCTGCTCTCAAACTCGACATTGCGAAAACCGAATATACATTGAAGGAACCCGTCATAATTGAAGTAACTGTCACGGATGAAACCTATGCCTTAACAAATGATGCGAAGGTGCGTGCTGTTGTTGTTGACGAGAAAGGCACACGAAAGGAACTGCAGCTTGAACAGGTGTTAGGTAAAGATGGTTTATACACAGCACGATTTGTTCCAAATCAATATGGCGAATATACCGTCACCGCTACCGGGACACTTGGTGGTGAAAACCTCGGCAAACAGCAGGCACTTTTTGAGGTTAAACCTTCTTATGCTGAGTTTAGCGATGCGGCACTGAATGTACCGTTACTCACAAACCTTGCGACTATGAGTGGTGGTAAATACTATCCCATTGACGAGGCAAGCCAATTGGTCAATCAGATTTCGTTGGTTGAGAGTGCGACCTCAGAAATAACTGATGTTGACATCTGGGATCTACCCTTGATTTTCGGAATAATCCTCTTGCTTCTCTGTCTTGAATGGTTCCTACGGAAACGCGCAGGATTAGTATAAATACGCTTGACACTGATCATATAGGACAGTGGCGGCGTGCGATTTTCTATCTATATTTACTCATTCTGCACCGCCGTCCATCCGGTGAACATGACGAATTGAAAGCGTTGGTTCATCAAGAAGTACAACAATCTGTTCATAGAGAGGAGGGAGAAGTCCTGGTACAGACAATGGCTGACTATTTATTTGAACAAGGTCAAAAACAAGGTGAAAAGATAGGCGAAAAAAGAGGTGAAACACGTGCAAGACGTGAGGTGCTTTTAAGGTTACTCAGTCTAAAGTCTGGAGATGTACCAGAACCAATTAGAAAAAAAGTCTCTGGGATGCGTAGCCTTTCGCGATTGGACTCGCTTATTGAGCAAGCAGTTACTACAAAAACACTTGAGGAAATTAATTGGGACAACGGTTAGTTCTATATATTTCGTTGTAGAG
>VYFM01000462.1 GCA_009842375.1 Candidatus Poribacteria bacterium
ATAATATGGTGGAGTAAAAAAACTGTTCTTTGTATAGCGGTTTGTTTAGCATTATCAATCCAGTTGAACATTTTGAGATCAACAAATGTTTCTTCCGCATCAACCACTACAACAGATTTTCTAACCGCGGATATGTATCCATGTTTATCAGAGTAGACAGTATAGAGACCTGCAGGAAGGTTATCTGCTTTATACTCACCGTTCGTATCAGTTTTGACTGTGTATGTTTTGTTGTCTGATGCAATAATATTGATTTTAACGCCTTCTATTGTATTCTGTTCTGGGGTTTGGTCAGTAATTCTACCTTGTATAGTTCCACCGTTCGCCGCGTTTTCTTCTGTAAAAGTGATGTATGCAAACATACTGAAATAAACTATTGCTATTAGCAGAAAACTGAAACGTGTGAAATTATTTAGTTGCATTTTCAATGCCTTGTTTATTATTAAATCCTGATACAGACAAAACGTACAGTTGCTACCTATGGGTTACATCTGGGTTACATCCGCTCATTTCAACCTAATATTTTCATTTTGGATTGTGGCGAGACCTGTTTGCCATTCTTTATCTTTTTTGCCTGCGTAGAGCATGACATAGGTATCACCGATTTCGAGTATCTGTCCTGTTAAGACACCGTCATAATCAAATGCATCAGGGTTGTCAGATGGAGTGAAAACGGGATTATAGGGGTTCGGTTCGAATGTTTTGAAATCTTGAGTTCGCACATGTCCGATTCTCCATACTTCTCCGTCAAACCCTCCATAAAGGATATGATAGTATTGTGGTCCTTTGAACAATTCAGTTTCACGGACGGATTGACTGTCCCATGTTTCTCCGCTGCCAGTGAAAACCGGATTAGCAGGGTTTTTTGTTACCAATGCCGGATTGTCAGTGGATGCTGTGGCATGACACATCGTCAATCCTTCTCCGAACGATTTCGTTGCCTTGCCAGTATAGGTGATGTGGATTGTATCGTTCTCCACCGCAACGGACGGATGCGTTGAACCGTATCGTTCGTGTTCGGTATCCGCAGGAATAACAGGTGTGTCTTGGACACGTTCCCATTTTCCTAAATCACCATCACTTACAAGCAGACCTGTTTGTTCAGGTGTTGTCTTTCCTTTACCCCGATAATACATGTAATACTTACCGTCATGAGGATTTAGGAACGGGAAAGGATACTCAACAGCTGCATTGTCAAACCCATTTTCTAAAGGTTCAAGAATAGGATTGCGTGCATCTTGTGTGATGTCGGTGAGGTCACTGACCGGTGCTGTAGCGTGCATCATTATCCAACGGACATCAATTTCACGTTTACACCAGATATAGTGCACCGTGTCATCAACGATGATAGCATGCGTTGCAGCTGCCCAAAAAGGAGGTGGTAGGGAAATAATTGGATTTCCTGACTCTATTCGTTTGAAGTTGGCGAATACCTCGAACGGTATAGCGTCTTTTTTCGCATTTACCATTATTTTCCTCTGTTTTGCAGCTTCGCAGTGCGTTGTGTATCTATTATTGACCTTCTAAAGTATTGAAATAAGCATCTAAGCCTTGTCGAAATTCTTCAGGTAAGACGCGTCCTGTTTTGCCTACGGCTTGTTTAGGTGAGCGTTTTTCAATAAATGCTGTACCTGAGTCATCACCGCCTCCAGCGAGTCTTAATGCGGAAACTATTGATGCTAAAGCACCTCCACCGCCCCCACCTGGTGAATCTCCTCCGCCACCGCCACCTGGCGTGTTTGGCATGCGTTTCGTTTCAAGCAAGATTTCAATGACTTCCGAGATAGCAGCAATAGCTTTGGGTCCGGTATCAGGCGTTGCCAGAATTGATTCTGCTTCCTCCATAACCTCAGCTGCCCGTGATACCTTTGCTTGTTGCTGTTGGATGAAAGGTTCAGCAGCAGTTGGTAATAGATTTATTTGTCTTGCTACTTCACGAGTATCCTCAGCGATTTCGTATTGTGTATCGCTTAATGTTGAACTTTTCTCAAAATACTTGTCGGAATTAAGCGCGTCCTTTGCTTGTTCGAGTTCGCGCGTTTCTTCGCGTAATTGGATTTCGCGATTGATGAGTCGTAATATCTCCACGACGATTTCAGGGGGTAGGTTCGGAAGGACGTTTAGTCCACCACCACCTCCTCCGCCTTCAGGCAATGGGTCTACCAATTGTTCTGCCCACCGATCTAATGTGTCTGCCCAGTATTCTGCTTCGATAGTAGATTGACCGACGAAATTCCTACTGATTGATCGGACGAGATCCCGCATCTGGTTTGCTACAGATGCATCTTCCATCTCGGCAAGCACACGTAGATAGTTCGCATTAGGACGACGATCAGCATAAGCTGCCATGTCTTGTATAATAGAGGTGACTTTAGTGGATTCAGCAGACTCGAGTTCTGCGATACGTTTTCGGGTTTCTCGGTTGTCTGTTCCTCTGTCTGAAAGTCCGAAACTACTTAGGTTGTTGAGATCAGCTGCAATGTCAATTTGCTTTCGTGAGGCAGCTTTCAAGCGTTTTACGAAAGTGCTGTTTTCAAAACCAACAAGTAACTTTTTCATCTCGTCTGATAGTGCAGCAAATGCATCCAATAATTCTTGTTGTACTTCTACTGCTTCCGAAACGAGTTCTTCTGCCTGTGGTATTTCGGGTTGTTCTTGTTCATCTTGGCCTTGGTCGTTTCTACCACTTCCCATAAGCATGGTATCAGGAATGCCCATTCCTCCGATAGACTGTCACGTTGGACCCGCATGTGGGTCATCAAATAGGTTGAATCCCGATTCAATATCTGAAAGACCTGGGAATGGATTTGCAATAGGAGGAGGACCTGCATTGTTGCCACCTTCTGGCGGTTTACTCCGATTCACACTCACAGAATCCGCATTTTCGTTAGGATCATCAGTTTTTTCTGTCTCATCCTCTGTAAGCGCAGATGGCACTTTGTTTTCAGGACCATACTTTTGGATATCGTCTTTCTTGCCACTTTGTTGCTCTCCAGAGTTTTGAGATTTACCAGATGATGCTTGACTTTGTTCATCTGAGGGATCAGAAGGTTTGCTGTCAGATTGATTCTCAGTTGTCTGCTTTTGGCTGTCGGAATTCTGTGAAGATGGATTTTGCTGACTGCTATCTGCTGACTGTTGATCACTTGGATTTGACTGCTGATCACTTGTTTGTCCAGGTGCTTCGGATGCTTGTGCCAGCAAATTGGCAACAGTAGGCATTTTCTTACTTGATATATCCTCTAACTTATCAAGCATTTCTGCCCACGATTTGAGTTGATCGGCATCAAATTCGCTGTTTTTTCCTGCTTCTTGCAGCAACTCTTCGCCGCTATCTATGAGGCTATCAAGTTTTGCTGCGTTGGCACGTTCTGCTGCAGCTTGTTTCTGTAGTTGTTTACGTTGTGCTGGGTCATCAAGTGCTTCGGTGGGTAGATTTTGAAGTTCACGATTAGTTTGATGTAGTTGTAATTCCTTATCGTGGACATCCTTTGCTGCACCTGACCAAAGCTGCATTTGTCCTATAAGCCATTTGTAGTGTTCTGCGGGATTGAGTACATGCAGAACGATTTGCGGTGAAAGGACACGTTCACGGTTGGGATAATAATCTTCGGCATAGGCACGCACACGCAAACTTTGTGGTGGAATATTTTCTCTTTCAACTGAGAATGTCGCTGGGACATACAAGGATTCCGAATTCGGAGTTCCTGATGATACAGTTTTTTCACCGATGTCTGGTTGTGGGTTTTGGATAGGATTCTCTATGCCTTCCCATTCTAAACCGACTTTCTTCACCCCGAAGTCATCCTCTGCCTGAATCTCAAATGTAAGCACCTCTGTAGAAAGGACAACTTGATTATTCTTTAGTTTGGTTATAGCGACCGTTGGTTCAGCGTCATCTTGTACTTCAATTTGCAGTTTTTGCGGTTCACTTGCCTCAAGCCCATAACGATCTTTCCATGTCAACTGCATCTCTGTCGTCTTTTCAACTGAAATCGGTTCAGTTATTACGTTTGCACCTTCTACCTTTTGAGGACGATTATTTAACGTTGCTTCCGATAGTTCACGTGTAGTTGTTGCTTCTAAAGTGGCAGTGCTACCTTTTACTAAGTTAACTATTCCACCTCGTACATCATCAATTCTCGGTTCTCCGCGTTGTAAATAATCGGGTAACTCAACGTTTGCGATAAGTTCTTTGAGTGCTGGACGCAATTTGGGTTCAACTGGGATGGAACGACGTGCATCTCCTACACGTAGATTGACTTTGCCATCTTCTGTTTGCGGTGGCAACTGGAATTCGTATGTTTCACCCTCGCGTTTTGCTTCTATAGGTTCTTGGTCTGCGTATCGTGCTTCTGCTGATTCGGGTTTCCATGGGGAACCATCTTTTAATTCTGCTTTAACATCAAAGGGTTCAGCATAAGCCACTACGCGAAGATCTGATTGACCTTCCAATTGTGCGAATGTATATCGTTCCACATTTCGCCATGGGGTAAGCCAACGTGCTAAGGCGTTACGACTCGTTGCCGGAATGACAAGTGCCCCGACAATTACCAATAGTAATGGTAACCCGACAGCCAATGCCCATCGGCGATGTCTTGGATTCGGCACAGCAGTTGCAAGGTTGTGTTTTGCAACTTCTTCGTCAACTTGGCGCATAGCGGCTGCGACTAATGCAGGACTTGAAGATTGGTCAGATCTATTTGCTGCAAGTTCTACGATACCGAGTACGTGATCGCCAAAACGGGGAAACTTATGCTGCAATAATCGAGCGATTCCATCAAGTTGTCGATTTCGCCATACCCAGTTATGGTATTTCAGTGGTAGGAAAATCACCATACCAACCATGCCAACGATTAGGATGAGTGCGCGCAGCAACGTGGGTGTATCAAACAGTCGGTCTAAGCCAAACACGATGAGATACGAAATGATAAGACCAAAGAGTGCTGCTAACGTGCCTTCGGCAAGTTTGATGATCCATACCCGTTTTCGGTATTGTTCCAGTGCTTTTTTTGTTCGCGGGGGTAGGTTTACCCCGTTATTTTGTGGATGTGTTTGGTTCATTAAGGTTCTCCTATGGCGTGCTGTTGGTTGTCAAATTAATTTCTGCATCTCTTTCTTTAGCACTTCAATTAGAATTCCGTTTTTGCTAAGTTTGTTTAATTATACACTATTTCTGATTTAATTTGGCGTAATATTGTGGAATTTCCATACTTAAGTTTATATCGTACCTGCCATCTTTCGTGCAACCCAGAATAGACCAAGAAGCAGTATAATCAATCCACCCCAAAATGGATTTGCCCAGATTCGTGTTCGTTTGACAATGGGTTCAGGTTCTGGTAGTGCTGCAAGATGGTCTAACAAAGTTCCTACCTCATCCACAGATACCATTTTCCCACCGGAAATATTAGCGATTTCGTTCAAGACATCAAAACGTGCTAAACGACCTTGTTGTTCCCGATTCAAGCCTTGCACTGATAGGTCCGTTTGAATGGAAGCACCGGTTTCGCTACTACTGGCAACGAGACGGTAGGTGCCTGCTTCCTTTGGTGTGTATGTTCCAACGAATAGCCCCCAAGCGTCTTCTGTTCCCGGTTGCAGTCGAATTGTCTCCGTTTTACCTGAGGGTGCAATGGCTTGCACAATCACTGTGCCTCTATCCAATGGACCGCCGAAGTTGTCAATGACATTTGCATTTAAGGTTAGGACATCATCAACATGGGGACGGTCGGGTGAATAGAACAATCGTATTGTTTCACTTTGTGCCATCTGACGTCGGTATGCCATCCACCGTGCGACTTGGCTCCAGAAGCGGTAGTGGTATTTGTCTTCAACACCGTGCCGCCAACGCCATGCACTATCTGTTCCCATAAATAGTACTTTACCTGTACCGTAAGTCTTTGTAACGATGAGCGGTACCCGTCCGGAAACTGTGGCTGCCTGATCATGAACAGCTAAAGTTTCAGTACCTACCTTTGCTCTTTTGACACCAGCATACCAGTAAAATCCCGGCAATGTGCGCCATACCTCACTACTGTCAAGATCGGTATCACCGAGGCGCGTTAACAAACTACGCTGTCCGGGTTCAGTCAGTGCAAAATATCCCTGAATACTTGAACCTACTCCATTCGGTTGAGCGGGATCTAACACGACAGGATAGAGGTCGGCAAGCGGACCAGTAGTCAGAGAATCTTGTCCTCCGGCGCGTCCTGGGAGAAAGACGATTCCTGCAGCTTGTGCACTGACGAGTTGACGTAAGTCTTGTGCTTGTTCTTCCGTCAATTGGTCTGGTGCTATACCTACATCTCCAAGAAACACTACGTCAAATTGACTCAGTTCTCTGGCATCGGGGAACCGTTTGATATAGCCGCGTCCTCCTCCAACTTGAGGTAGCTTAGGGTGAAAAAGGAGACAGGTTACATCAACACCAGCATCACGCTCTAAGGCATTGCGTAGGTATCGATATTCCCAACGTGGAAAGGATTCTATGACAAGGATTTTCAACTGCTCCTTCCGTATGGATATAGGGGCAGAAAGTTCGTTATTTTCGGGAATCAATTCCTGTATATCTTTCGCAATCCGTAGGGTTAGGTCGTAATCTCCTGTTTCTGTTGGTGTCCACGTCATGTTATCTTGTGCTTTCCCCATAGCGGGTACAGTGATAACTTTGCTAACTGTTGCCTCATTATTAATGTTTAGTGTGAGACTCACTTCCCGGTCTTGTCCCAAAGTATTGCGGACTACAAACGGGATGCGAAGTTGTTTTTTTGTTACGCCATAAGTTGGGGCATCCATACTAACTAACTCTATGTCGGGTAATGGTATTTCACTACCGACTCCTACGGCGAAAATCGGTATCTCTTGCACGTGGTATCGGGTTGCAGCATCGTCCAAAGGTGATTTGCCGACGTTCCAATCTCCATCCGAGACAAGCACTACACCGCGAAGGTTGCCGTGAGTTTCCAAAACATGTAATAGTCCGGCGTTTATATCTGTTGCTTCTTCCGCTGGGTCTAACAGTGAAGAGAACGGTTCGAAAACCACGTTGAGTTCAGTATCATCCTCTGGTTTCCAAACTTCTTCAGACATTAGTGGTAGGATTGTTTCAGCACGGCTTTTGCGTTCGGCAATAGTGGCTTGCGCATCAAGAACATCCCGCGTTTTCATGCTATTGGATTGGTCCCAAAGCACAGCAAGTGTTGAACGTTGTTCTGGCGGTTGTGATTCCAACCATTCGGGTTGATTTAACGTGATAATCACAAGACAAATAAGCACAAAACGTAGTAACTCAAGCCATCCGATTTGTTTACGGTAACCGCTCCGGTGCCATGCATACCAGCATAATACACCGGTTGCGATGATGATAATTATTCCCAAAATAATGACGGAACTGTTTGAAAAGAATTCAAGATAACCTTGTTGGTCTTGCATTTTTTATTTGGTCTCCGAAGTGTATTTTAATGTTCAATCAGCGTCGCCACCGACAGGTGCAAGGTCAATCAACGGATTTGTTTCTGCTTTTTTGCTTGGCAAGCTCAACACTGCTTCCACAATAAGTGCTACTGCCATTGCAATGAGGAAAATACGCCAGAGTTCATTGGCTAAGGAGGAGGTATCTCCTACTTCTAAATCTATTCTCCGATATGATAATCCGGTAAATATCGTATCCACAGCCTCTACAGATGCTGCTTTTGCCGTGTCTTCAACTTCGCTGCGGTTTACGGCTACCCAATATTCCTCGTCTCGGTAGACACCAGCCTGTAATCCGCGCTGTGAAAGGGATACGGCTTCATCTTCAGGAGCAACTGATTTCCATTGCTCATTGTCTGCAAGTGCGTCAGGTGCTGCATGCCGTTGAGATGCGTCAGCCAATGCACGGCATCCTTCAGCTAATGCGCGCTGAAGCATCACATAAAACACGACACCATCTCGTTCAAGAGAAGAGAACTGTGCCGTTGGCAGTGTGCTACAGAAATACACGCGACCGCTATCAGTATTCGTACGGGTCAACAACGGAATATCGTCACCAAACCTTGCTAAGGTTGTTCCACTACTTTCAAGGACACGGTAACGGTAGGTGCGTAGATCATTCAGTGGTAGGGCATCACCACTTTCTGAACGTGCTAACAGATCTGTTTCGCTACGCCACCATGAGACCTTGAGATGTTGACCATCTTCAGGGTTTTGCCAGTCATTCCAACGTGAATCATATAGTTTATTACCAGCATTTCCGTTCGGTGGGAAGAAGATAACGACTCTACCACTGTTGACGAAATTCTGAATCTGTTCCGCAACAAGACCGCTTGGCATCGCTGCCTGCCAGATCAACAATCCTGTATTTTCCCAGTCAATCTCTCCTGTGCGATTTACAGGAAACACATCAGACTGATGTTGAAGACGACTGTCTGGTGGGATTGCGAGGGCACGTCGAAATGTTTCACCTATTCTGACATCATCACTAACGATGGCTGATCTCCGAATCGGCGGTTCAGAAAACACAAAGTAAAATCGGTTGTCCAATGGGTTCGCATCACCCGGTAGACCGATTGATCCCCATCCTGAAGTTAGTTTACCATCAATAGGAATACGATGTCCCTGTATAGATGCCCCGCGTACGTCGAGCTCAACTTCCACTACAGAACGAACATTGTTGACTTCAAACTCAATTGGTACACTTCGTATTGGGTTGGTGTTTCCTTCAGTACGAACCGTCACATCAAGAATGAGTTCTGCTTCGTTGCCTCGTTGCCAGCGTTGTACGTTTTTCACTCGGACAGAAAGGTTGTTTGAAGGAGGCGTAGAATATGCAAGCAAGAAGTGATGCACACCGTCTAACTGTGAAAATTCATCGCGTATAACATCCCAACGTCCACTGTCAACTGACCAATCGTTTTCATGTAGGTCAGAACAGAGCCAAATGTCTGCGCGTCCAGTGTTGTTTGCTTTAAGATAGGTTAAAGCCGATTCGTACATGCCAGGAATATTTGCACTGGTTGCACTCAGTTTAGTCATGGGAAGACTTAATAGTGCTTTCGGTGAATCAACTTCATGGAGTTGTCCTGTAGCACTGTCAATCAGTATCAGGTGTGTTCCATAATCACCTTGTTCAAGCAACTTGGTGAGTCTTTTTAAGGCAGTAGATCTTTTCGATTCACCAGCCTGCAGGTCTTGTGCTTCCATGCTTGCGGATCGGTCAAGGAGAACCATGGTTACATCGGGTTTTGCTAATCCAATACTACCTAACCATCCACCAGATAGTGGTCTGCTGATGGCAAAAATTAACGCAGCGATCGCGAGGGTACGCATAAGTAATATAAGAATATGGCGGATACGTGCCATGCCTTTACTCATGCGTTTTGCAGCCATCAGAAACATCATCGCTGCCCAAGGAACCGTTCGGTGCCGCTGCTGATTGATGAGGTGAATGATGATTGGCAGCAATATTAAGGGAAGTCCAATTAATGCTAAGGGTTGTAAGAAATTCATAGTGTGTATTGGCTTTCGGCATTCAGCCGTCAGTTTTCAGTTTTTTTTAGTAATGCGGTTAGCATTTTCTTTATTATAACTTCTGTAGTTTTAAAGTTTCGTGTATTTATTGTTTAGATAACTATAT
>VYFM01000350.1:0-1478 GCA_009842375.1 Candidatus Poribacteria bacterium
ACCAAAAACAGATACATGCATTAGCATGGCAGAAAATTGGTGATTTTCATATTGCACAAGAGATTACGCAAGATGTCTTCCTTGCCGCATATCAAAAACTCTCAACCTTAACATATCATACTTGTTTCGCTGGATGGCTCTATGTAATCACAGACCGCAAATGTATAGCATGGCACCGAAAAAAGAAACTACAACCCCAATCATTAGAAGAGACAGATCCAGTTGAATTAGAGGAGGTGTATTACTCAGAATATATGACACAACAACGTGAAGATGCAGCACACCAGAGAAGTCGTGCTTTGGTGCAAAAACTGCTCAGTAGCCTACCAGAAAGTGAAAGGACAGTTGTAAATCTATACTACATCGCAGAAATGGCTTGTGATGACATAGGTAAATTCTTGGGGGTTTCTCCAAATACAGTTAGGAGTCGACTCCACCGTGCTCGGAACCGATTAAAGAAGGAAGAAGCAATGATTAGAGAAAACCTTAGCAGTTTCCAACTACCGACACAATTAACTGAAACCATTATGGAGAAAATATCACAACTTAATCCCATTACACCTTCTGGTAGTAAACCATTGGTCCCATTAGTAATGTCTGCTGCATTTGCCATTATAGGTGTATTTCTATTGGGAATTGGTGTGCAAAATCAAGTTCAATATCAGCAACCGTATAGTTTAGATGCTGCATCAGAAACAATGATTGAAATTGTCGACGTACCTATAGTTTTTGAATCCCCATCAGAACCTGTAGTTCAAAACCAAGTAGGAACAACAAATAAAATCAATGACAGCAACAGTGTAGGAAAAAATCCAGTTACAGCACTCTTAGCTGAAACACAAGAAAGAAATGGAATGTCAGACAAGAAGGGACAATGGAGTGAAACAAATGGTCCTGTAGGAGGTACTGTCAACAATCTCTTTACAACAGTAGATGGAGATGTATATGCAGGATCAAATGGCGGGATCTATCAACTCAGTGATGACGGTGAAACGTGGAATTACATCTATCCACGAAATGTCTTCTCATATAGAGAACAGATGAGTGGAATGCAATCAGGACCAATGGTTGAAAACGATGGAAAGTTATACCTTGCTACAGATAGCAAACTCTTGATTTCCAAAGATAAAGGGAAAACATGGAAAACACTATCGGTCCATCCAGGGGGTGGACTTATAGATATAACAATTCTGAATAACACATTTTACCTGTGTCTAAAAGATATGTTCTACCTTTCCGGTGATAACGGGGTTTACCGTTCAGATGATAATGGTGCATCGTGGGTTCGATTAACACCTTTTGATGAAAAATACCCAAACATTGAACCACGAGCAATAAAAGTTGTAGATAACACTGTCTTTGTCGGTACCAATAAAGGACTATATCGCCTAATTGGAAACACTTGGGAACAAATATTCCTTGATGAGATAGGTGAAAAAAGCACATATTTACCAATCATATCTATGGAAGTCACAGAT
>VYFM01000350.1:1488-2514 GCA_009842375.1 Candidatus Poribacteria bacterium
TATGTTACCAGAGGTTATCATATTGAAAATAGTTTCCGATCACTTTTAGATAAAACACCTGTACATTTTATCACAAGAGATTCTTTGGTATTACTAAAGGAAACACCTTGGTCATTACACCGTGAAATTAGTCGTGCACAAGCCGAAACAGGTTTGATTTGGGAACTTTTTGTATCAAGAGATCGCGGAATTACGTGGGAAAAAATCACACCAAGAAAAGCCAACACAGATAAAAAGGAACTTTCAATAGTCAATTTATTCAATGTGACTACACAGGACAAGAAAGAAATTATGACAGAGGATACTAAATCCTCGCACATGAGTTCATTATATGCCCCATTGAAAATAATGGTTACTGATAACAAGTTGATGCTGATAGATCATTTAAAACACTACTATTCATCTAATTTTGGGAAAACATGGAAAACCGTTGACACAAATCCCTTAGGAATTGCACATGCAATTGTGATGAGAGATGAGGATACTTACTACAGAAGTGGAAACTACGGTATACACCGCACAACAGATGGTGGTAAATCGTGGCATCAATTTAACAACGGACTTGCAAATACAGATGTCTGGCAATTGATTGCTGTCAACGGGACCCTTTACGCCAATTCGATAGATGGTTTTGTATTTTCGACTGACAAGGGTAATTCTTGGAAGTCGGTTATCGGAGATACAGGTTTTATCACACGTATTATGGAATCCGATGGAAATATTATCGTTAGAGACGATAAATATGGGACACCTCGTTTTTTCCATTTTTCCTCAAAGGATAATAGACTCAACGAAATGTCTGAAATCCCAAATTTAGATAAAGTTGAACCAAGGAAGGAAAACCCACTATTAATTCGTCCTACTGGATTTTGGGAACGAAGTGTGTCGCACGGAGATGGTTCCATCTCTGAATCGCAGCTTGGTGGTATTGCTGTCGTTGACGGAACTTTTTATGCTGAATACGGTTATCAACTCTATAGATGGAAACCCGGTAATACACAATGGTACAATACAGGTTTATTAGAT
>VYFM01000350.1:2524-9586 GCA_009842375.1 Candidatus Poribacteria bacterium
TGCAATTGGATATAGATTTGCAGTCTCTGGAAACAATATTTATGTCGGTGAAAAGGAAGGTCAACTCATGCGTTCGATTGATGAAGGATTGACTTGGACAGATGTTAGTGGAAACCTTCCATTTCATGTTGATAATTATCGAGCAATTACATTTGCTGGTAATTTTGTCTATGTTGCAACTGACAAAGGTGTCGTTATGTCCGCAAATGGAACGGATTGGCACAAACTCACCACTGCAAAGGGAAAATCACTGATAATTACGATGTTTGCTGTAGACGGAACAGCAGTTTACGGAGAAACAAGGAAACGAATATACCGATTGAACAGTGAAAATCATACCTGGGAACAAGTAACTCCAAGAATACGATACATGATTACTTGTATTGATGTAGATGATAATACACTTTATGTAGGAACAAGAACAAAAGGTGTCCTACGTTACAGTCTTGAGAACTAACAAAGTTACTTGGTGAATTATAATATTAAGTCTGTAGGTCGGAGTGAGTGCCGCGAAGTCCGACATATTCTGTCTGAATCGCGGATGACGCGGATTACACAGATAAACACGGAAAAGAGTTGTCATCACATCCTATATCCCCCGCTTTAAAAATAAACATCATTCCATTGAATGCGAGGGCAGGACATCAAAAATATATCCGCGTTCTTCCGTGCAATTCGCGTCATCCGCGATTCAGACAGTCCCGCACCCAACACAAATCGACAACCTTTGACAACACACAAAAAACATGTTACATTAACCCATTACAAACAACCTCCATCATAACCCAGGGACAACCCAATGAAAACAACAATATCCGCCATACTAATATTATTCATACTCATCTTCATACCTTATACAATTGCAGAAACACGCACACAAATCAATCTACCCGAAGGAGCCGAAGCACGTCTCGGTAAAGGCGTAACACACACCATCACCTTTTCACCCGATAACACCCAACTCGCCGTCAAGACCTCGATAGGAATCTGGATATACGATACAGACACGGCAGAACTACTCAGCCTATTCAGAGAGGGTGGGGATATGTTAGACGGATCTATAGCGTTCAGTCCAGACGGTAAAACAATCGCATCAGGCAAAGTCAATACCGTCCTACTATTGAACGCCACCACAGGAGAAATCCTATACGACCTTAGAAAGGGAGGCTTGGACTGGAACTCAGATGTCCAATTCACACCAGATGGCAAAACACTCGCAAGCTTCGTCAATAGGGAGCCTTCTTTCATCGATCTATGGGATACAGCCACAGGTAAAGAACTCCACAGACTCATGAATAATAGTCCAATCATCAGCATAGCAATCAGTTCGGATAGCAAAAAAATCGCTGGAACGAGTTCGGACCAGACGACGCAGGTTTGGGATATCAATTCGGGAGAACACCTATATAGTCTCAACGGACACAAGGATATCGTGGGTGGTGCTGCGTTTAGTCCGAATAGAGACATCATCGCAACCAGAAGTGATGACACAACGATCCGCTTGTGGGACGCAGATACAGGGGAACATCTACACATACTCCACGGACATACAGAGCGAATCAGTCAGATAATATTCAGTCCTGATGGCAACTACCTCGTCAGTGCGAGTGATGACACAACGGTCAGGTTATGGGATCCCGATACAGGTGAACTCCTCCACACCTTTGAAGGACATGAAGATTTTGTCCGTACATTAGCTATAAGTTCCGATAGCAAAACAATCGTCAGCGGAAGTTGGGATAACACAGTCCAAACATGGGACATTGAAGCAAGGGAACACCGGCATACCCTCTCACGTGGGAATTATGTCCCACAAGTTATTATCAGTCCGAATGGAGAAATGATCGCAAGCGATAATGGTTCGGTTCATCTCTGGAATATGGAAACAGGCGAACTCCGCCATAGTATCGGTGGAAACACATTTTACATCAATGAAATCGCTTTCGGTCCAGATGACAAAACACTCGCAATTGCAGGTTGGAGTTCACGTCTCTATCTATTGGATATTGGGACAGGGGAATACATAAACACCTTAACGGGGCATGAGAGCTGGATCATTAATTCAGTTGCATATAGTCCGGATGGCGAGATACTCGCAAGTGGCAGCAACGACCAATCTGTCCGACTATGGGACGCAGAAACGGGTGAACAACTCAAAATCCTCTCAGGACATACCGATCAAGTCTTTTCCGTAGCCTTCAGTCCAGATGGTAAGATACTCGCAAGTGGAGCTTATGACACATCCATCAGGATATGGGATGTGGAAAATGGTGAACAGATTGATGTCCTCAGAGAACATAGTGCTCCTGTCAGTAACGTTGCGTTCAGTCCAGATGGCAAGACCTTCGCAAGTGCCAGCAGCGACCACCTCGTTATACTTTGGGATACTACCACACGTGAGTCTATCCACATACTTAGAGCACATGATGATACTGTTTTTGAAGTCGCTTTCAGTCCGGATGGTAAGACCCTCGCAAGTGCCAGTTTCGACCAAACTATTCGACTGTGGAACCCAGACACAGGTCAGAATACGCATACCCTCACAGAGAATTCAAATAATTTCTTTAATAATTTCTTTAGTGTGACGTTCAGTCATGACGGGCGTATCATTGCAGGTGGTACTGCCAACGGCACTATAAGTCTATGGGATGCTGCGAAAAAAGAACACCTCCACACGTTCATTGGACATGGTAACACACCGGTGCGTTGCCTCGCGTTCAGTCGGGACGATAAAACGTTGGCAAGTAGCAGTTGGGACGGATCAATCCTGCTGTGGAATACCGAGCAATACACGCAAGCCCTCGCAGTTGAGCCGACCGATAAGCAGTTCACCACTTGGGGCAAAGCCAAAACGACCGTTGTCTATCAAAACTACCCTAATCCCTTCAATCCTGAGACGTGGATACCGTATCAACTTGCAACGGCATCGGATGTTTCCTTGAAGATATACGACGTGCATGGGGTTGTTGTGCGGGACTTCCATTTAGGTCAACAGCCGGCGGGAGTGTATCGGGATCGGGGGAGTGCGTTGTATTGGGATGGTCGTAACACCCTTGGCGAAAGGGTCGCGAGCGGTATCTTCTTCTACCGGTTCACCACCTCCGACTACACTGCCTCCCGCAAGATGTTGATATTGAAGTAGGTCGTAAATTGTCTGAACCAAGATTTACAGGATTTACAGGATTGGGAGATAGATACTATACATCACCTTTCAAAAGATAAACACATACATTTTGAAAAAGAACTTTCGCATACCAAAATCATAATCCAGAAAATCTACAAATCCGGAAAATCTTGGTTCAGACAATCCCCCTCAGTGCTTCAGACAATTCCAACAACCCTTTGACAACATACCTTCAAATATGCTACACTAACCCCAACAAAAACATCCTCAATCATCAACCGAGGACAACCCCATGAAAACAACAATATCCGCTATACTAATATTATTAACACTCATTTCCATACCTTATGCAATTGCAGAAACACGCACACAAATCAACCTACCCGAAGGAGCCGAAGCACGTCTCGGTAAAGGCGAAACAAACGCCCTTGCATTTTCACCCGACAACACCCAACTCGCCATCGCGACCTCAACAGGAATCTGGATATACGGGACAGACACGGCAGAACCACTCAATCTATTCAGAGGACATACGCATTTTGTCGAATCCATAGCGTTCAGTCCAGACGGCACCACAATCGCAACAGGTAGCCAAGACAAAACCGTCCGACTATGGGATGCCGCCACAGGAGAAATTCTACACACTCTTACAGTGATATACGGCAGAGTCTCGGATGTTCTGTTCACGCCAGACGGCAACACACTCGCAAGTCTGGTTTATGGTAAAGATTCTATCGATCTATGGGATACTGCCACAGGTAAACACCTCCACAGGCTCAGGTATAATGGTCGAATCGGAAGTATAGCGATCAGTTCGGATGGCACAAAAATCGCAGGCACAAGTTGGGACTATACGGCTCAGGTTTGGGACATAAATACAGGGAAACACCTACATAACCTCATCGGACACAAGGATATCCTGGGTGGGTCTGCGTTTAGTCCAGATGGAGACATCATCGCAACCAAAAGTGTCGACAGAACGATCCGATTGTGGGATGCAGACACGGGCGAACACATACGCACGCTCCGCGGACATACACAAAGGGTCAGTCAGATAGCGTTCAGTCCCGATGGCAACTACCTCGTCAGCACAAGTGATGACACAACGGTCAGGTTGTGGGATCCCGATACGGGTGAACATCTCCACACTTTTGAAGGACATGCGGATTTTACCCGCACCTTAGCGATCAGTCCTGATAACAAAACGATCGTCAGTGGAGGCAAGGACGGCACTGTCCGAATATGGGACATTGAAGCGAGGGAACACCGACAAACACTCACGCATGGGAATAATGTCATCCAAGTTATTATCAGTCCGAATGGAGAAATGATCGCAAGTGAGTGTGGTTCGGTTCGTCTCTGGGATGCTGAAACAGGCGAACTCCGACATAGTATCGGTGGAAACACATATAGAGTCTATGAAGCCGCTTTCGGTCCAGACGACAAGACCCTTGCAATTGCAAATTGGAGTACACGCCTCTATCTATTGGATATTGGAACAGGGGAATACATAAACACCTTAACAGGTCATGAGAGTTGGAACACTTCAGTCGCATATAGTCCGGATGGCAAAACGATCGCAAGTGGAAGTTGGGATAATTCTGTCCGACTATGGGACGCAGAGACGGGTGATCAGCTCAAAATCTTCAAAGGACATTTTGATGATGTCTATACCGTAGCCTTCAGTCCGGATGGCAAGACACTCGCAAGCGCGGGTAATGACAGATCCATCAGGTTATGGGATCTGGAAAAAGGTGAACAGATTGATGCCCTCAGAGGACATAGTAACCATGTCAAGAACGTTGCGTTCAGTCCGGATGGTAAGACCCTCGCAAGTGGCGGCAACGACTACCTCGTTATGCTTTGGAATACTACCACAAGGGAACGCACCCACATCCTCAGAGCACATAATCTTGTTGTTACAGAAGTTGCTTTTAGTCCGGATGGTAAGACCCTCGCAAGTGCCAGCACCGACAAAACTATTCGGCTATGGAACCCAGACACTGGTCAGAATACGCATACCCTTACAGAGAATGCAAATTATGTCTATAGCGTGGCGTACAGCCATGACGGGAGTATCATCGCAGGTGGCACTACCGATGGCACTATAAGTCTATGGGATGCTGCCACGAAGGAGCATCTCCACACGTTCGAAGGACATATTGAGACAGTGCAAAGCCTCGCATTCAGTCGTGATGGTAAAACGCTAGCAAGTGGTGGTTCGGACGGATCAGTTCTGCTGTGGAATACAGCACAATACACGCAAGCCCTCGCAGTTGAGCCGACCAACAAGCAGTTCACAACTTGGGGCAAGGTCAAGACGACCACAGTCTACCAAAACTATCCTAATCCTTTCAATCCAGAGACGTGGATACCGTATCAACTTGCAACGGCATCGGATGTCTCCTTGACGATATACGACGTGCATGGTGTTGTTGTGCGTGAGTATGAACTTGGTCAACAACCTGCGGGAGTGTATCGGGATCGGGGTCGTGCGTTGTATTGGGATGGACGCAACACCCTTGGGGAAAGGGGCGCGAGCGGTATTTTCTTCTACAAGTTCACCACCTCCGACTACACTGCCTCCCGCAAAATGTTGATATTAAAGTAGTTGTCAGAATCGTGAAGGACGCGGGTATTGTCTGAATCGCGGATTTCACGGAGGACGCGGATGGACGCGGTTTTGGGTTTTCGCCTTTGAAGTTCCCTTTCAAACCACTGAAGTCAACTTTTGATTGGGCTTGGAAACGCAACTCAATAATCCGCGTTCCCCCGTGTCATCCGCGAAATCCGTGATTCAGACAGTTATGCAGACGGCACGCAGCGCGTGCCTACTACCATGTCGGACTTCGCTATCGCTTACTCCGACCTACAGTTTATTATTACAATTTATCATTTAGAAATGGTATGACCTTGACTAAATGTGAATTGACATACATCTTGTTCCAATTATATGTTATACTGAAATTCGAACCTTTATAGATGTAGATATAATGTAAGATGAACCATAAAACAATCATCCTTATAGTAAGTCTATTTGCTCTATTCTTCTCACCGCATTCCATAGGTGATTTCACAAAATACGATTTTACATTTGTCCGTTTGAAATATAGTGGAAGCTATCGTTATAAGAGTCTATGGCATATAGATTATCCTACAGCAGAAAGAAATTTGCTTTTCCAACTGCGTAAACATACCGATATTAAAACCAACCCTATTGAAAAAGTCATAGAGGTAGGTTCACCCGAACTATTTGACTATCCATTTGCTTACATGGCAGAATTGGGTCGTCTTAATCTATCCAAAGTCGAAGCAGAAAACCTTAGAGAATACATGCTGCGAGGCGGTTTTATCATGTTAGACGATTTTCATGGGAAAGCACAGTGGAAAAGATTTTATAAGCAATTCCGAAAGATATTTCCTAAACGTGAACCCAGAGATATTTCTATTAAACATCCTTTGTTCAATTGCTTCTTCAAAATTGATACATTGATGCAAATACCTGCACCCGCTGCTTACAGGAAGGGTAGAACACATGAGAGTGGTGGTCATCAAGTGCGGTGTATGGGTGTTTTTGACGACCAAGGTAGGATAATGATGGTAATTAACTTCAATACAGATTTAGGAGATGCATGGCAAAATGCAGCTGAACATTTCTACCCACGCAAGTTTTCAAATATGGCTTTCAAAATGGGAATCAACACGATAGTATATGCACTTTCCCATTGAATTTAGATTTTTTCCTTTCAACTTCACTGGCACTACATTAATACATAGGTGACTTTTCACATATATAAAATCATCCTTTTATTATCTCTCCCTATTACTGTCTCCTCTAAGAATTTGTCATTTCTTCATCCATAATTAAATTTTTTTCGAAAAAGTGCAATTTTACCTCTTAAAAATGTGTCTATACATTAAAAGATCAATATAGATTT
>VYFM01000531.1 GCA_009842375.1 Candidatus Poribacteria bacterium
GTATCAGTGAACTCCTGAACCTAACAATCGGGGATGTCTACCAGAACGGCAAACCTGTTACTGATCTACACTATCGTAAATCCATCGTCAAAGGGAAAGAACATGCCCGCAGTGTCCCTGTGAACACAGACGGAACGAAAGCCATCACCGAGATAATCGCATGGCACACACAGCAATATGGATGTTTAGATGATAAACGCCCACTATTCCCTTCTCGGAACAGAGTGAACGGGATCTTGCCGATTACACGGCAACAGGCACATCAGATTTTCAAGCGGGTGTGTCAACAGGCAGCTCTCAACGGCAACCTCGCAACACACTCGTTGCGGAAAAGTTATGCCCAGCGACTCTATTCGCAGTTGAACGACATCTTTAGTATCAAGGAGATGCTCGGACATCAGAATATCGCAACCACGCAGGCGTACTTAGGCGTAGATTATGAAAAGGTCAGAGCTGCCAGTGAGGCTATATCTATAACGCATGGAGATAGTCATGAGAAAGAGTTGGAATGATGTTTATGAGGAACATCTGAATCACTGCGGTTGTCATTGACTACAGTATCAATATGCTGTCAAGGACTGAGACGTGCTTTGAATAATCGTGCAGGTTGTCATTGACCATAGTATCAGGACGATCCCACAACAAACTGATGGAACGGCATCATAGCCGTCCCGTTCAGTTCTACACAAACAAGGAAGGTGCACTATGGGAAAGAAGTTATCTAAACAACAACAGAAGTTACAAGATTGGCTTACACACCCCGATACCCCGAAAGATGCATGGAAAACCATGACCGATGACCAGATCAGTGAAGCGACCGGTATCTCGCAAGGATACATAAATCGCATCCTCATAAAAGTTGTTGCCCAGACGGACGGGATTGCGTTTAGTGAGGCGAAGCAGCAACGCAGGACCGCACGCGCAGGGAATCTGGGAACACGAACACCCACAGAAACCATAGAAGAAATGAATAGACTACTCCGTGAGAAGTCGAGAGATGAAGTTGCACACATACTTAATCTGAGTTATTCTACAGTCGCACGACACGATAAAACAAGGAAGAAACAGAAGCGGAAACAACAAACGAAATGAACGTTATGCTGAGGCGAACACGGTTCTTGTCTGAAAGTAAATAAGCACTGCGACTCTTTTGTATGGACACTTCCGCGTTGGGGTGGTAGTATATTTATACTGCTTTCAAGTTCATTAGGTTCTTGAAACAAAGGGACAGCCTCCCCATGCATCTGGGCTGCTCCGCATTAAGAAGTTGTCAAAGGCACACCGAACGGAGTGAAAATATGTCGAATAAAAGAGATTGTGAGCGGATACTCAGAGAGTGGTTCAAGACCCGGACTAATAAGAAGGTGGCGTGTTTTGTATGGAGTTTGCGCGAGATAGCAGCAGATGCGGGTGTCTCGGTCACTGCTGTTCAACAACATCTACCAAAGATTCTGTCCGGATACTACTCGGAAATCAATAGCCACAGTGATTTTAGGAAGGCACGAAAATACTTCGCAGCGGAACATAGAACAATCGGAAACGCGATACCTGCTAAAGATATTGCTCGTATCAAAAGACTTCGTAAAAACTATACGATTTTTGAGACAGCAGACAAAACCGGATACTCGCCCGGCACTGTTCAAAAGTATAGTAGTAAAAAGTCCACTCACCGCACATAAAGACAGCAGATGGCAGCAAATCCTTTTCTTAACAATCCATGATGTAAAGATGTTATCGTTTCTAAAAAAACTTCAAGGTGTCCTATACTGGACAAAGTATAGACAATAGTTCTTTATATATCCTAATAAGTCCATATTTTTTATTTGTCAGATATAACCTTTTTCTGTTAGAATTGATGAGGGATAACGGTGAGAATAAAATAAAACGTACTGTCAATAAGTAGGAGAATCAATGACAATGAGAAAAGATGAAAATAAACGTATAGAACACTTGAAACGGGAATGGGAACGAGCAGAAGCTGCTGCCAAAGAATGGGAACGTAAGGCTCAAGAGTATCGCAAACGTGACCAACAGTGGTATAGTGATCCTGGCGTACTTCACCCTGAAACGGGTCTATTCATTGAAAGCGCAGCAGCCGCCAAGGAAACTGCCAAACAAGCGGAACTCAACTACCAGCGCGCCTTGCAGCAACAAAAAGAGAAGCAAGAAGCGGTAGCAGACGATTGGGAGGATGAACTCATAAAACAATTACTTCAAGGGAATTCAAATGAACACGGATAACACACAACGACGGACCCGCTATGAAAACTTCATCGCGGATGCAATCGTGCATTTCAAAGAGAAGGTTAAAAACGAGTATCCGGGTACATCAGAAACCGAAGCACTCTTAGCTGCTTTAGAGAATCCCGACTCCGATGCGTATAAACAAGTTATCCAGAAAGCGATACAGGCGAAAGTATTTGAGATTAGACGAAAGTCTGAACGGACATTAGAGGAGACTCAACTCCTTGACGTGCTTGAAAATCCACCGATCATAGAAGCAAGTGAACCGGCTGCACACGATGAACAACATACGGATCAGGAGACACCGCTCGTAGATTCGGGTGAACCAGCGGCACATGACGAACAGCACACGGATCAAGAGACACCAACACCTGCCGAAGAACACGCACCTACTGATGAGCAAACGGCACCTATTCAACAAAAGGTAACAACACCGAAACGACTGGCATCCGATCAAATCCCACAAGAGGTCATGTTACAAGTCCTCGAACAGATTGTCTGTGGATACACACGCATAGACATCGCAAGGCAACTGCTCAATCAAGAAGATATGCCCGACTGGTTGCTGCCTCTAAAAGACATGGAGAAAAGAGAGGCTGCCAACTTACTTTCGCAGCGGTTCCGACAGGCAGACCCCGGCAGTAAAAAGTTTGCCGCTACAAAGTATCAAGACCATTTGGAGAAGGCTCAGGAACTTGTACAGCAACACCTGAAGACACGCCTTGAAGAACTCATTACCAATGCGATAGATACCTATCAGCAAGGACAGACAGATTTAGACAAACTGATCACTGATGTGAAAGCCGACATGGAAAAGCATAACACCGATCCTACTGAAAAAAGACAGATGATAAAACTCTGTTCAAAACTGATGAAGCAGCGTGATGACAGAGAAATAGACTTCCTCTCTCAACTTAAAACTATACTCCATGCCTAAATCTAAAAAATGTATGTTGCTGTCCAATACTGGAAAATACACCTTAGATAACAGAGTTATGTAATTTTGTCTTGGAAAACACTTTCAACTGAACACACCTTACAAGTATAGATGTAGACTGGCATCAGAGAATTGACACCCTAAGAAAATGATGTTTTGATTGAAATATGTGCCGATATGTGCCATAATCCTTTCGGAATTATCCAGATTTCTATAAATGCTGTCCTACCAGATACAGACTGACTTCAGGGAGATTATAGCATTTTTGAAAAACGCTGATATTTTTTTGGGTTTTGCGAAATATTCTCGGGAGTCGCTAGCCTCTCATTACAATATTCGCATGGCAAACGTTGGACAGTACCACGTGCAACGGTACACAGGAAAAGGTAGGTTGATACGTTTATGGACACACCACGATTGAAAATACCGCAGCCGGTCATGTTCCAAGTCGTTTCACTTTGCATGGTCGGATTCACGCGAACCGAAATCGCCAAGATGTATCTTGAGGAACAACCTCGACCCGACTGGGTAAAACCGATACTCTATCATCGCGATGCAGACAGGGTACGGATTTTAGCGCAGCGGTTTAGACAAGCAGATCCCAGAGATTCTAAGTTCGCTTATACGAAATACCAACAACATGCACAACAATGCCAGGAGGCATACATGAGGCAACTCGATGCGTATTTTAATGATCTCATCACAGAGTTGATTACTGAAAAGATAAGTAGTGATCCACAAATCGCAGAGGTGATGCGACAACTCAAATTGAAAATGCAAGTGGCTATCAGGGAAAGTATAAACGAAATAAACAGTAGGATCCCTGAACCGGAACTACAGAGGGAAGACCATTAGAGAATTGCGGAGAATGTGATTTTCGCTTTGCATTGACAACCTCAAACAACCCAGCCTATTTTTTTACAGTTTCCCCAGCAGACTGTTGAAGCTCAATTTCAATCACGTCTGACGACTTGGGATCGGGTAAAGCTTGAGGTCTACGCTCCTGGGTCAAGGATAAGGATTTCGTGGCAGGGTCGCGCGTCATGAGTTCTATACCGGCAAGTGTTCGCATCATGCATTTATGGTAACGTTCTTTATCAGACGCGGATTCGGCATTTTTATACAACGACTCCAAGTCCGCATAATGTTCACTCAGCTTCTGTAATCGCTCTTGAGGTTGTGTTAGCGGTATCTCTTTGATCGTGTCAATGTAGTTTTGGCGTTCCTCACACCATAACGCGCCAAACTTCTTTTCGGGCCAGCGCGGGTGCGATGGTTTGAGATAAGAAAGTCGTCCGACAAGAAAAGCTTTGATTTTGTTAAAACCGCAAATATCCGCATATCTGAAAAAATAAAATGGGGTTATCTTTCTATAGGTATCGTCAAGGAGTATCGCTTCTACTGCATTGGTCGTAGTAATCCCACGTGCATGATACCTAACAACAAGTCTACGCAAATTGTCTGTCAGACATTTCGTAAAAACCCCATCCCTATATAATGCAAGACCCGTTTCCTCTACGAGTTCAGATTCAGAGAGGTCCCGCTCTGAAATTCGCTGCACAATGGGTTTTGCTGTTTCCCATAAAGCCGAAGCAAACTCATACGCTTTCCCCTCTGATTCCCATAACGGAAATGCCTCAAACACTTCTGTGATTGTGTTGTAACGCTCTTGTTTCTTTGCCATCTTATTCTCCTTACAATGATGTTACACTTGGTGAAAAATATATCTCAATATTTTGCTATTTACATGTTTTTTAGTGAATCTTTCACCGCAAACGTTACATATCCAATACCACTTGTCAACTCATCTGTCCGTGCTTCTACTGCCAATATGTCTGTATCTGATGATTGTTCTTTTTCTGACTGCTGCTGTGCCGTGTCACCACCCTTACGACCCACGTTGTAATTGATAGTTGGAAGCAGGTTTGAGGAGACACGGGTTCTGTCAACTGCCAACGCATTCTGGGCAGCATCAAAAGCTTCACCCAAACGGCGCAATAACTTTTCATTTGCTAACAGGTGCTTCTTATCACCAAGCAATCTATAGGCAGTAAGCCAACGGTAAAAAGTCGTATGGCTAATACCTACATCCGCACAGAGACGACGCACACAAAAACCACGCGCGCGAATACCGAGCGCAAGCAGATCCTGCCGTGTTGATGCACGCTCATTGAGTTTGGATATAAGCTGTTCTATTAAAACAGGGGACAGTTTACAAGATGACATCTGATTCTCCGATCAACCGATAGAGTTACCTAACCGAGAGTTACCGGTGATTGTATCAATAGCTTCCGCAGGCACTATCCAAGCGTGATCTGTTTCCTTGGATACTATTTTCTTTACCTGTATCTACTTCTAGATTAGCTACTTTGTTGATACTTGCTAATGTTAAACCTTCCACGACTTGCCCACCTTGTTTTATTGGGTAGATATAATCCTGGATTGTCTGTTCGGTTGTTATCTCTACTATAGACTAATCAATCACTTTAACTTCCATTGTAACCGGTGGCTGTTCTTTAGTGGTTTTATTTGCATTAGCTGCTCCGGCTTTGCTGTCGGTATTAGCTGCTCCGGCTTTGTTGTTTGGTCTCTTATATTCCAAGATGCCGTGTTTATAAACCAGAACAGTCTTGTCATTGATTTTCAGAATGATATTATACCGCGTCGAGTAGACTTGATGACCACGAAGCACATGTCCCGTCCGTAGTGTTATCTTAACAGCTTTACCGGTGCCACGTATATACTCGCGCTCTGAAGAAACAACGGCTGGGCGATCCTTTGGTTTCACAATCGGTTTGTGCTGCTCAGCTTTTATCTTCTTATTGACCTTTATCCCTTTTTTGACATCATCATACGCCTCGCGAGGAAAAGCGAACAGGACCTCCACTTTCTTCAGTATTCTGTCATCGCCAATACTTATGTCGAACTGCAGAACCTTTATATCTTCTTTCACAGCAATACCACCTTCATAAGTCCAAAGACAAACTGGCTTCGTAAACGTTTTTTCAAGGATATATTTTTCTGTTAAGGTCTTATCTCGTTTTTTCTGTTTCTGTGATCCCTTATTTTTCATGATAGCATCTCCTTATATGTTCGAATTTTTAGCAAGTCTGTGATTGATGTGCCTCTGCGTCCACCCTATACGAGTTCGTTATGGTGGTATAGGTTAATTTAGATTAGTAGCAGCGATACCACGGATGTCAAGTATAGTATACCGTTTACTTAGATTTCTTGCCACAACTGCTTATCTTGTATTGGATAGTCAATCATCTATAAATAGTTCTGAAACGTCCGCAGAACGTCTGCATTTTGGAATTACCAGTAAACTCAGTCACAGACAAGGGTTGTGAATAAACGTCTGCAACGTCTGCACTTTTTCGCGTACTCCAGGACCATAAAACGTTTTTTAGATATCTTTAACTTTTTTTGCTGTATAAAATCAGAGTACGGAAAAAAATGCAGACGTTGCAGACGTCTCAGTCACAGTATGGCATTAGAGCTTCTATAGAATGCAGACGTTCTGCAGACGTTTACAAACCCCCTTCATTTTCTGTCGAAGCATCGAACTCTCCGACAAAGATTAAACCTTCCCAAGCCCATATTCTTTTTTCACCTTCAATTTGTAGACGTTTCACCTTGTATCTCAAATGGCTTTCAAGGGCTTTTCGCATTGCAGTCTTTGAAACGGATTTTATACCTTCAATCTCACACCAGTGGATATAATTTTCAAACAAAGTGGTTTCATACTCAATAGCATCTGTTTTAGAACGATTAACAACTTCATAACACTCGGATATAAATCTGGATACATTATCGTTGTGAAGTTTATACTGATCCAGTGCTTTCGCTATCGTTTCTGTTTGGGTGAATACACCAGTTTCAAGAATGTGTTTTGCTCCAGCTAAAGCACGGTTAAGCAAGCCTGATAATTCCTTCGGTGTTGTCAGTTCTTTGATATAATTTAACTTTGCTTTTACACCTCTATGTTGTTGTAAAAAGGGTAAAATAATAAGCCGTTCGAGCCAGGCATCTGACTTATCGCGTGAAGTGGGCAATTCATTGCACGCTGAGATCAGTGTAGCGTAAGGACTAAAGATGAAGGAATCAACTCCTTTACGTTCCACCGAAAAAGAATCGCCAGAGGTAATTTTCTTAATGTTGGAATCGCCAGACAAGTAGCGCGCTGATAAGTCCCCAGATATATTGATAAGTTTCCCGACAAGTCCTGACCGACTAAATCGCAGTGACTCATCGTCAAGTGATTGTAGAGAAAGCCCTGAACAATTCACAGCACCTATAAACGCTTTTAGCAATTCTAAGAAAGTTGATTTACCAGTATGTGTAGGACCATAAAGGATAAGCATCTTACCCAGTGGAACTTGCATTAGCATAGAATAGCCAATAAATTCAATAGCGAGTTGAATATCATCTTCGTTCCCGCAAAGAACATCAGAGAGGAAGCTGTCAATAACAGGACAGGTAGCTTCCGGATCATAGACAACAGGCAGCTGTGTTGTTGAGTAGAAATCGGGCGAATGTTCCTTGAATTCGCCCGTTGGCACATGTAGAATTCCGTTTTTGACGTTCACGTGCTCTGGGTGAAGACACGGATCGGACTCTATACCCACCGGATGTAAATGCATATCTCGTAATACTGCAACGGTTTCAGTATAATAAGCCTGCTTATATTCGTTGCTAAGCAATGTCCGCATGTGTTTGGCGACAATCCCGCAATTATCTAATATATACCTTCCGCCTTGATACACCCGTAAACCTTTTTCATTAGACAGTGCAAGGAAATGTAAGCTATCCTTTAGGACATTGGCTACAGGCAGTGGTAGAAATGTCCGTCCTTCAAAGAAAGGTGTTTCAAGTATTTTTAATTTCTTTTTCGTCTCCTTTTGCTGTTTAGATTTAGACGTTGATTTCGGCTTATATCCATTTTCCCGTGCCAGAACTACAAGCGTGCCGAAAGTTACGGGTGGGACACTGGTTTTTCCAAATGTTGACCATTTTGCAGCGCAACCCCCTGTTTCATAATTATCAAACTTACGTGACCAGGAGTCCCATATATCCAAGGGAATCCCTGCATGATGCAATGCCATGCCAACCCGAAGCCAATCATCATAATCATTTCCACGGAGATAATCTAAGACCGAGAGATCGATAGTATTATTCCAGTTTTGTTTAGTAGATACCTCTGAATCAGACACATCATAGGCACGCCAATCCAACGCCACTGGCGACTCGTTGACAATCAAAGAGGAATCATGTGCCAGAAAACACAACCGCGTTATATCAGACCCCGATTTATCCACTTCTGCAATATGTGAATAATGTTCCTTACAAGCATTCCAAGCTTGCTTGTATTCCGCCGCATTGGCAACAGCCGTGACTAAAATAACTACCTTCACACCATTGCCAGAAGGAGAAGTAAACACCAATACTACGTTTGGATCTGCCGCCAATTGTGCTTTCACGGTCGCAGCATCAACGCCATCTTTATCCAGGATCACCAAATAGGTATAGATTTTGATACGCTCATGTTCCTGCAATTCACGAGCGTCTTTAACTTTTTTCATAGCCTCTTTAGATAAAAGTCGACCATCAGGAGCCACACCAGACGCGCGAGTTATCATTCTACAGCCGAAAGTAACTGCGGGCAATGCTTGTGCTTTATACTTACGATACCTTTGTTTATCACCTGAATCAAATAACTCATGGCATTGAAGGGTCTTCGCTTCTAAACCTTTGTCCCCTTGACATATACGTTTGACGACATCCCCAAAGGAAATAGGGTGTGCTTCAAGTGATTTTGCATGCTTGAAAATCGATAATTCAATGCTATTTACTACTTTTGGAATTTTCATTTATGAACTCCAGAGTACTGAAAAGCCAGGCAAAGGTAGGATATATAACACAAACGATTGCACTAAAAAATGCATCGTGTTATAGTAATATACTTACTCCAGTAAACACGTGTTTACTGAATGCGTTTTGCCATCCTCTGCGGTGGCTTTCGCATTTATAAATAATCTACATTTTTCCATATTTTAGCAGAATTCCAAAAAAATGTAAACAATATCATTATATGTAATGCATGGGGGTAGTAAGTAGGTCAAATTAAACAATCCGAAACAAGGTTTTGTGTGAATCTCTTGATCTGTGTTTACTATCTTCTTGCGAATCTTTGATATGGAGTTGCGTAAACTATATTCTATTACTTCCTTATCATATTATATTAATAAAATCATAATATGCAATGCATGGGGGTAGTAAGTAG
>VYFM01000197.1:0-524 GCA_009842375.1 Candidatus Poribacteria bacterium
GTTATCCATATACGGATAAAGCATCTTTAGAAAAAGTGATGGAACTTACCCGTATTTTATCAGAATCTAACTATAGGAGTGTCATTTATCTTGTGCCGTTTGGTGACTTACAACAGATCATTGTAACCAAGACACCTACACCGTATAGAGTTCTTTTGTATCGTAGGTTTATGACACGAATTGCTCAACATGTTGCTGCACTTGTTGATGCTGAAGCACTCGTGACAGGAGAAAGTCTTGCACAAGTGGCATCACAAACACTTCCGAACCTACGTTCAATTCAAGCAATTGCTGAGATACCAATTCTTCGTCCACTCATCGGTTTTGATAAGGTTGAGATAATAGAAAAAGCAGAAGAAATAGGCACTTTTGATGTATCAACGCTCCCGCACCAAGACTGTTGCTCACTCTTTGTTCCCAAGCATCCTGCAACCCATGCTTCACAGGCAGAATTAAACAAAGCAGAAGAAGGATTGGATATCTCAGCACTTGTTGAAGAAGCAATCAACGGACTTGAAAAACAG
>VYFM01000197.1:534-9445 GCA_009842375.1 Candidatus Poribacteria bacterium
GTGTAATAGTTTTATTCTAATTAGACTGTGGAATTCTCGGTATTAAATCATCATAGCAAGGAGTTCGCAGATTTATGGATAAGATATTGCTCATTCGCCTCAGTTCACTCGGAGATATTGTGTTAACAACCCCCGCAATCCGAGCGGTCCGCGCCCATTTCCCACAAGCCTATATTGCAATGTTAGTTGCTAAGCAATCGGCTGATGTCCTACTACAAAACCCACATCTGAATGAAATAATTCAATTCAATCGATTTGCCAAAGATAAAGATACGGGAGAAATGTTACGTATCATCCGTATCTTACGCCAACGTAGATTCGCGCTTACATTTGATTTTCAACGTAAGTTTCGCACAGAATTGCTCATGTATTTCAGTGGCGCGACTGAGCGCGTTGGGAAAGGTAGACTCTGTACTATTCGTGTACCAAAACAGGGCAACCAACATGCTACGGAAAGCTATTTCGATCTATTGCATGCAGCGGGAATCATGGCAGAAAACCGTGAGTTGGAGATGTTCCTTTCCAAATCTGAACGGACAGATGCCTGTTATGTATTTGAAGAAGCTGGCGTATCGGAAATGCAGTTAAAAGTAGGTTTATTCCCAGGGGCAGGATGGAAGTTGCGTGAGTGGATGCCTGACCGTTTTGCCTCAATTGGAGATAAACTTGTAGAAAAGTTTGATGCTCAAGTCATCATTTTCGGTGGACCAAAAGAGGGGGCACTTGTCCGTTCTGTCGCGAATCTGATGCAGCATCCTGCTATCCTGTTCGCAGGAAATCTTCAGATCCGTCAGTTAGCGGCATGCATAGAAAAGTGTGATCTTTTTCTAACAAATGACACAGGACCGATGCATATTGCTGCTGCAGTTGGAACACCCACAATTGCGCTTTTTGGACCTGGCGATCACATACGTTTCCAGCCACTTGGTGAATCTAACACAGTTATTCGCCACGATGTAGCCTGTAGTCCATGTAAACAATTTACGGAAAAATGTAAAGATAATATCTGTATGAAACAGATTACAGTTGATGAAGTATGGGATTCTATCTGTCAGATTCTTGATCGGCAGCGAATTAGTATGTAGATATTCAACATTTTAACTACGGCTAGCGAGTTTATTGGCAAAAATACTGATTAATCCACCCAACATCAGATATCCAAATATCACTTCCAACGTTACAAGCAGACGCGCAGTAGCATTATCCGCCACGACATCACCAAAACCGAGTGTGGTAAACGTGACAATGCTGAAATAGAAAGAATTCCAAAAGGTCAATTGCTCACCACTATACTGACCTGTCGCTTGATGAAATTGGGGCGATAATGTTTGCATCCATTCGGGTGTCCACGATGGAAATGGCATGTATGCGATTGCGAACAGTAAAGCAAAGAACAACGACCAGAACGCCCAAAGTCCGAGATTGCGTCCATAATCGGAACTCCATCGCCATAGACGTGCTAACATCGGATTCGCTTTACTAAAGGCACGGATAAACTGCTGGTCTGCAACATACCGTTTGAAAAACGGATTCGCAACTTCGTCCACATGCTGACTGTCTAAATAGAATTCAGTTGGTTTTTTTGGATTCTTGGTGAACCTATTGACAATTGATTGACGGATTGTATTGGGGATATACTGAACATCTCGGAAAGAGGCAACAGCAGCAAACTTGGCAGCAGTAAAAAGTGTTCTGCCGATAAATGATGACCGATTAAATACAACGACTTGCGCGAAATTTGTGCCAGTACAGTCAAGTGTCCGTTGGAAAAGCACATGACTAAAGTTCGCTTCCTTGTGAAATTGTGCCTCATGGAAAACTGCGTTATTTAGAAATTGTGCTTGGTGGAAATCAGCAACATTGCGAAATATTGCACGCCAAAAACTTACACTTCTGTGGAAAACTGCACTATGGAAGTTAGCACGACCAGCAAAGGTTGTTTCGCGAAATCCGCTGTGAAGCATCGTTTCACGACTATCGCTTTGATGTTGGAAGGTGGATTCATCAAAATCAACATCCGCCTCAAAAACGGAACGTCGGAAGGATACCTCTTGTTGGAATACTGCTGTTCGGAAATTGACAACGTTTTTGAAAGTGCAGCCTATACAGGACAACGTTTTATTGATACAGATTCGGTCGTTTTCATCACGTTCAAGTTCAGCAGAAAATAGATCAACGACTCCTTCAATTGTGCAATTGTTCAGGATGATATATGAAGCATCGCTTTCCAAGGCTTTAAGAAGTTCCCGCGCTTCAATCGTCTCATCATACTTTTCATACATTTATATCTATCCTTACGATTTGAAACGCGTTTACCACTTGCTCAATCAAGCATTGTAGCCCATCCTTTACTTGCCCGTATAGCATCAATAGCAATTTGGTAACGCCATCCATCATGGAATGTCAAATAAGGTTCGTGTGGTTGGTCCTGAATATCCGCAAGGAAATCACGAACGAGAGCAGTCCACTTATTTTGGATTTCGTCTCCGATTTGTGGTAAATCATCTTGCAATTCTTGTGGAACAGACAACTCTTCAGTTTCCTCACCAACGTGTTTTGTGATTTGATATAGAATATGTCCACCTCTTCCGACAAGTGTGCCTTGTGTTCCATAGAAAAACCAGCCACCATGGGGTTTATGTGATGGGACGCCTGGATTTGTGCGCATTGTTACAAGAATAGAATTACCAGAATCTGGATTTGGATATCCTAACTTGAAGAACGCTGAATAATCCCACTCAGCATCACACTCACGCCATTCAAGTTTAGATGCTTCTTCGTGGGTAATCATGGTACTTCGCCACACACGCCAATCGCGTATTTCTGGTACGACCGGTGCTTTCCTTGGGTGAATTTTTGCCTCACCGACTGCTGCTGATACTTTCATGCCTGTCATCCGTTCAAGCATGCCGAGTCGGTGTGTGAGTCCGTTGTTTAAAGCACCGCCACCGTGTGCAAGAGAACTCATCCAATTCCACGGTTTAATTTTATCTGAAGGAGGACCTGATATTCTGCGGGTGTATCCGACATCAACTGCAGTTATATCACCGATGACTTTCTGCTGTGTTAGAAGTTCCTGCACATAAGCGACACTTGGGTCATAACAATGAGTCGCAGCGAAGGCATGTTTCAAATTCGTGTCTTTGATTAGGTTACGGATATGACCAGCATCCTCAGCACTGAGTGCTAAAGGTTTTTCACAGATAATATGGCATCCAAGTTCAACTGCAACTTCAATGACTTCAGTCCGTAAAATTGCGGGTGTTGTAACCGCAACAATATCTGGTTTATGTTCCAATAAACTCTTACGCCAGTCAGTTGAAGCATCAGGCACACCTAATCCATCTGCTACTTTCTGCACGATATCTGGTTTACGAGCACAGATGGCGAGCACCTCTACACCGTAATGTTGAAACGCTTTTGTATGTCCCTCAGCTGACCATCCTGCCCCAACGACAACGGCTTTTAATTTTGTGTTCATTCTTAATTTTATCTCCCTACTATAGTTCAATTTGTGTGAGAACTGTGACTAACAAAAATTGATAACCATGTAGTAGTGTTATTACGATTCGAAGATCGTATCTACCGGAAATGTGTGTTAACTCCTACTGGCAAGTTTATTGGCAAAAATACTAATTAGTCCACCAAGCATAACATATCCAAAAATGACTTCAAGTGTGACGAGGATACGCGCAGAGGTATTGTCTGCGACTACGTCCCCAAACCCCAAAGTCGTAAAAGTTACAATGCTAAAATAAAAGGACTTCCAAAACGTTAATGGTTCATCTGCTTGGTCGCCAGTCACTTGATGGAATTGAGGCATCGTTTCCTGAAACCATTCTGGGAACCACGTCGGTGATGGCATATACACAAATGAAAACGTAAGTGCAATAAGCAATGACCAAAGTGCCCAAAGAGCTAAACTGCGACCATAATCTGAACTCCATCGCCAAACCAACGCCCAAAATGGATGGATTTCTTTGAAAGCACGTACGTATTGTTGATCCGCAACGTAACGTTCGAAAAATGGATTCAGCACCCCATTAATGTCTTCACTATCTAAATAGAATTCCGTTGGTTGCATTGACTGATGGGTAAACTTATTTCGTAACCACTGCCATATCGTGTCTGATATATAACTAACGTTTTGATAGGATGCTGAAACAGCAAATCGTGCAGCAGTGAAATCAGTCTCTTCGCGAAACGTTGTTTCATTGAAAACAGCAGTATCTGAGAATCGTGCTTGTACGAAATCTAATTTCTTGTTAAATAACACTCGGTTGAAATGTGAAGCATCCTGAAAGATTGCATTTCTGAATACTGCATTATCCGAGAACTGCACATCATTATAATCTGCTACCTGATGAAAACATGTTTTGGAAAATCGAGCCACTCCGTTGAAGATTGTCCCACGGAAAAGGGCTGGACCTTCAAATACTGACTCTCCAAAGTCACAAGTATTTTGGAACACAGTCCCACCGAAGTGGACAGTATCTCGAAAAACTGAATTTCCAAAAAACACCTCTTTTTGGAAATTGGTTTTCTCAAATTTGATGGTGTTTTTGAATTCACACCGAATGCAGATAATTTCCTTATCAACTAAGAGTTGTTCTTCAGCTTCGGCTGCAGATTTGGATGAAAGGACGATTACACCTTCAATAATACAATTTGTCAAAAATATGCTTTCAAAATCTCCTTGCAAAATTGAGAGGAATGTATCTGCATTAAGTGTCTGTTCGGTACCATGGTAAACTTGCATTTCAATTTTTGTAGATGACATGCTTACAGAACACGTCTATCAGTGAATGAACAGGTTATGCCAATATCTCATTGACAACACGAGATTTTTCTTCAACGCCCGTTAACCGATGATCAAGTCCTTGGAACTTATAGGTCAGACGTTCATGATCAATACCGAGTTGGTTAAGTATCGTAGCGTTTAGGTCTCGGACAGAAACGGGGTCTTTGATGACGTTATAACTAAAATCGTCAGTTTCTCCGTAGACAATACCGCTTTTTACGCCAGCACCAGCCATCCACATAGTGAAACATTTTGGGTGATGGTCTCGACCATAGTTATCTTTTTTGAGTGCCCCTTGGCAGTAAACAGTCCGTCCGAATTCACCACCCCATACCACGAGTGTGTCGTCAAGCATACCGCGTTGCTTAAGGTCTTGTACAAGCGCTGTTGCTGGCTGGTCAATGTCACGACACTGGTTACGTATATCATTAGGCAGGTTACCGTGTTGGTCCCATCCACGATGAAAGATTTGAACGAGACGAACATCACGTTCCATCATCCGACGTGCAAGGATACAGCAATTTGCGAATGTGCCGGGTGTGTCAACCTCAGGACCATACATCTCCTTGACTTTATCTGATTCCTGCTTTAAATCCGTGAGTTCAGGGACAGAGGACTGCATACGAAACGCCATCTCATATTGAGAAATACGTGCATGAGTTTCTGGATCACCGACCTCCTCATAGATTTCCTCGTTGAGTTTGACTAAAGAATCAAGCATCCGTTTGCGTGCCTTTTCGCTCATGCCTTTCGGGTTTGAGAGGAATAGCACCGGATCACCTTGGCTGCGAAGAAGCACACCTTGATGTTCGGAAGGTAGGAAACCAGATCCCCAAAGTCGGTTATAGAGTGCCTGTGCTGACTTTCTGCCTGTCCACGTTGCATTCATCACAATAAAAGATGGAAGGTTTTTATTTTCAGTTCCTAATCCATAACTAAGCCATGCACCGAGACTCGGTTTACCGGGAGTTTCATCACCTGTACAAACAAAGGTAATAGCAGGGTCGTGGTTAATCGCATCGGTATGTAACGATTTTATAATCGCGATGTCTTTTACCATAGAAGCAGTATGCGGGAGCAATTCACTAACCCATGCCCCTTCACTGCCGTTGTCATGCTTCTTAAACTCAAAGATTGAAGGTGCAATGGGGAAACGGGCTTGTCCTGATGTCATCGTGGTGAGGCGTTGTCCCATCCGTACTGTTTCGGGTAGGTCTTTATCAAAGAATTCTCCCATTTTCGGTTTGTAGTCATACATGTCCATTTGCGATGGCGCCCCGGACATGAATAGGTAGATAGCCCGTTTTGCTTTCGGTGCAAAGTGTGGTAGTTCCGGCAAACCGCCAACCCTTGTGCCTGCTTGCTGTTCAAGGGCATTTACAATACTATTCGGCAGCAATGAGGCAAGGGCTACACCACCAAGACCCATCGCACATTTACCAAAGAATTGACGACGGGTCTCAAGTTGCAGATATTCTTTAATCGGGTCCATTGTTTATCTCCTTTGTGATGCCAATTCTATTACGGGTTACGATTACACCAAAATCTCATTGACAACACGGGCTTTCTCTTCAACACCAGTTAACCGATGATCAAGTCCTTGGAATTTATAGGTCAACCGTTCATGGTCAATACCGAGTTGGTTGAGAATTGTGGCGTTTAGGTCTCTAACAGAGACAGGGTCTTTGACGATGTTGTAGCTGAAATCATCAGTTTCACCGTGCACGATACCACCTTTAATACCAGCACCAGCCATCCAAAGCGTGAAACACTTGGGATGATGATCCCGTCCGTAGTTATCCTTCTTAAGTGCACCTTGGCAGTAAACAGTCCGTCCGAATTCACCACCCCACACGACGAGTGTATCGTCAAGCATGCCGCGTTGTTTCAGGTCTTGGACAAGTGCGGTTGCAGGTTGGTCTATGTCCCGCGCCTGATTTCGGATGTTCTTAGGTAAATCTCCGTGCTGGTCCCAACCACGATGGAAAATTTGAACGAGGCGAACATCGCGTTCCATCATACGACGTGCAAGGATACAGCAATTGGCGAATGTACCGGGTGTGTCAACCTCAGGACCGTACATCTCCTTGACTTTGTCCGACTCCTGTTTCAGATCCGTAAGTTCGGGGACAGAAGTCTGCATACGAAATGCCATCTCATACTGTGAGATACGCGCATGCGTTTCTGGATCACCGACCTCCTCATAGATTTCCTCGTTCAGTTTCACTAAAGAATCAAGCATCCGTTTGCGTGCCTTTTCACTCATACCTTTCGGATTTGAGAGGAACAACACAGGATCGCCTTGGCTGCGGAGTAGCACGCCTTGATGCTCAGATGGGAGGAAACCAGAACCCCAAAGGCGATTGTAGAGTGCTTGTGCCCCTTTTGGACCGCTCCATGTTGCGTTCATCACAATGAAAGCGGGGAGGTTTTGGTTTTCACTGCCGAGACCGTAGCTAAGCCACGCACCAAGACTCGGTTTACCGGGAGTTTCATCACCAGTACATACGAACGTGATGGCTGGATCGTGGTTGATCGCATCAGTATGTATCGATTTGATAATTGCAATATCTTTTACCATTGTAGCGGTGTGTGGTAGCAGCTCGCTAAGCCACGCGCCATCGCTTCCATTGTCATACTTTTTGAACTCAAAGATAGAGGGAGCAATGGGAAATCTTGCTTGTCCAGAGGTCATTGTGGTCAGACGTTGTCCCATTCGTACTGTTTCCGGTAGGTCTTTATCAAAGAATTCCCCCATCTTCGGTTTGTAGTCAAACAGGTCCATTTGTGAAGGTGCACCTGACATAAATAGGTAGATAGCCCGTTTTGCTTTCGGTGCAAAGTGTGGTAGTTCCGGTAATCCGCCAACACGTGTTCCTGCTTGCTGTTCAAGTGCTTTCGCAATGCTATTCGGCAGCAGTGACGCGAGGGCAGCACCGCCGAGGCCCATGGCACACTTTCCAAAGAATTGGCGACGTGTTTCCAAATGTAGAAATTCTTTAATCGGATCCATTGTTATCTCCTTTTGCAATGTTGAATGCTAATTTGGAACATTGCTTTACCTGTTTGCAGGTGGTGGTTCAATATTCAGTTCATTTGATGCTGGAATATCAACTTTCAACTTATCATTTTGTTTCAAAAGTTTTTGGAGTGGTTCCATATCTTGAATTGGATTTCCTCTGAGGTTTAGACTCCTTAATTTTGGAAACTTTACAATAAGGCTGATGTCAGTAATTTGGTTTCTGTCTATATCCAATAGTTCCAACTTTGTGGCTCCTGTTATCGGAGTAAGATCACTGATTTTGTTAATTCCAAGACTTAATTCTTCCAAATCTGTCAAATGAGTTAGTGGTGTGAGATCGCTGATTTGATTTCCCCAAAGCCACAACTTCTCCATTTGTATCAACTCAGTTAATGGTGTGATGTCGGTTATTTCGTTATCCCATGCCCAAAATGATGTCAAATTCCTTAAATTTTGGATAGGTGTAATATCAGTAATTTGGTTGCCACCCAGATTTAACTCTTTTAACCGCGTCAATCCTTTTAGTGGCGTAATATCATCAATTTGATTTTTTTGGAGACTTAAACTATCTAATTTCTTCAACCTCGCAAGGGGTTTTATGTTTGTAATTTGATTTTCCTGAAGCAATATACCTGTTAGTTGTGTTAAGTTTGCAAGTGGTGTAATATCGTTGATTGCATTCTTATGAATTCGGAGCCATGTCAATTTTGTCATTCCACCAAGAACTGTGATATCACGAATTTGTGTGTCATGTAGGTTTAAACCTTTTAGCTGAGTTAGTTTCTTGAGAGGGGTAATGTCACGAATCTGACTTCCCCAAAGCCATAGCATCCTTAGGTTAGTCAAGTCAGCAAGAAACGTGATGTCACGAAACTGATCACCACCAAGGGCTAATTCATTCAACTGTGTTAATGCACCGATGAATGTTATATCGCTGATTTGATTTCTGGTGAGATATAAATGTGTCAACTTCGACAATCGTACGAGTGGCATGACATCTTTGATTTTATTGTCATTCAGACGCAACAATGTAATTTGTGTTAATTTAGAAAGCGGTTCGATGTCACTGATTTGATTATCCTGAAGAA
>VYFM01000624.1:0-6699 GCA_009842375.1 Candidatus Poribacteria bacterium
AAATAGATGATATAGATTTGTGTTACCAACAATAACAAAAACAGAATGGAGAATATATGGATCCAGTAAAATTAGGTGTAATTGGCTGTGGTGTTATCGGAAGTAGGCATCTCAGCATCGCATCAGAATCTGAAAATATTGAGTTAGTCGCTGCTGCGGATTTGGTTGATTCCTACAGAGAACGCGCTGCTGAACGTTTTAATCCTCCGAATATGTATACGAATGATGTAGATCTTCTTGATAATGAAGAGGTAGAGGCAGTCGTGCTTGCTTTTCCAACACAATACCGCACCGAAGTTGCCTTGCGTGCGTTTGAAAGAGGGAAACATGTGCTGATTGAAAAACCGATCGCAATGAACGTGGGTGAAGTGAGTCAGTTGATTGCTGCTCGTGGGGATTTAGTTTCGGGATGTTGTTCGTCGCGTAATCGTTTCAACAAAGCTGCTCGACTTGCTACTCAACTGATAACATCAGGTGGTTTAGGAGACCTTCGTACAGTACATTGTCGTGCCATTAGGGGTTGTGGTAAAGAACCTGATTCGCCACGTCCTGCATGGAGATTGATAAAAGCACTCAACGGTGGCGGCATACTTGTGAACTGGGGATGTTACGACATTGACTTCCTACTGGGTATTACAGGATGGAAACTCAAACCGAAAACAGTGTTCGCTCAAACATGGACGGTACCTCCTGTTTTTACATCACATATTGCCCCTGGTTCCGATGCTGAAACGCACTATAACGCTCTGGTTCGGTGTGAAGATGGCACTGTGATAACACTTGAACGGGGTGAATTCATGGCAGCAAATTCGAACTCCAATTGGGAGATAATAGGTTCAGAAGGTGCGCTTAGACTGAAAATGGGAGATGGTAACCCGGCAAGCATACAGCATACGCAAACCACAACGGCTGACGGAGCCAGTACAGATGCGCTTGCTGATAGTGATGATACTGAAGGACCGCATTACGGCGACCCAACGACTGATTTTGCTGCAGCTATCCAAGAAAACCGACAGCCCATTACTGGTTTAGAACAGGCACTTGTCGTTCAACAGATAACAGATGCTATCTATGCATCCGCAGAAAGCGGTACTGCTGCAGAAATAGAGGATTAATTATTGGGTTGATGCAAGAATGGAGTGAATCTCAGGGATGGGGTTCACCCGATTTTGGTTTTTCCTTAGGCGCATTTGAATCTTCACCAAAACGTATATGTAGTGATGCGCCAGGGGCATGTTCCCTTCCGTAGAGTGCATGTTTGATTCCCCAGAATGCAAATGTTGTCCCTACGATCACTACAATACCCGATATTATAACAGTCCATATCTGTTCGGAAAATGAGAAGGTAGTTCCTGTCTGTTTCAATACTGTTTGAGGACATATTGCTACAAGGACTGTGCATATTATTGCGTTTAGGGTGATGACACCTTCAGTTACCAACCGATGTGGACTGAAATTAACCAATGCCCGTTCAAAGTTGAAGATTACTATCCACCACACAAAAACGAGATATAATAGTTGTCCTTTCCCCAGCCAACTTCCTGAAATAAATGGAATAGGTTCTCGGAGATTAACTGCCAAAATAGCAATAAGCGCGATCGTAAGTGCAATATAAAAAACTTCAAACCAACCTATCCATCCTCTGGAATGACGAAACCAACCGACGACTGGTAACCCAAAGAAACGAGCAGGAAGTGATTCAATGGTATCCACCCATGTTTGGACTGCCTTCCGATAATTCAGATATGTCAATGCGATGATGATACAAAAGATGGTGAACACCTCAATCCAACGGGGGATATTTGGGTTTGTTTCTAAGGTCGGCGCGCGATTGATAATATAGCCAAACGTAACTGCTAATCCGATACCGAATAGTAAGCCTTGTACCTGTTCCATAACACTGTGCCAGTTGGTTTGTAGTCCTGTCCGTATACAAAGCATCTTGATCAATTGTCCGAATGAAAATGCCATTCCACCTGTAAATCCAGCCATCAGCGTTACAAATGCCACGCCAGAGAGTTTATATTGCCAACAATACACCAATACACCGACAACCATGCCCACGCATCCTGCCCAATTGTCTCCGCGTGGTGGTGTCATGCGAAGTTTGAGGATATTTACCAATAATAGAAACGCGACAAACCATCCGATACCCATATATAGGATTAAGGTTGTGCCCATGTCTATCTGCCCTCGGATTATGATGACAACAAGTGCAGCCATGATTGCCACAAGTGCTGCTAACCAATCGGAATCATACCAATAGAGAGGACTTTCGTGCCGTTGCATACGTTTTGGCGCAAGGATACGATCAACGATAACTGCTTGAAGCGACCACCCTATGAATACAGCACAAATTGGAAGAAAGAAGATGGACAATGAGGATGTCGATCCATTTTGTTCAATACCAGAGAGAAACGCTGGCAAGGCAGTTCCCGCACCACCGAGTGATGCCCATAAAAAACCGATTACAAATAAATTGGCAAATCCGTATAACACAGTCGGGGAATGAGAGGAATGTGAGTAGCCTACGACCATCATATACGACATACTGCCACCAAATGACCATCCTATAGCACCGAAAAGTGCAAAATAGTGGATGTATCGCCACCAATCTTCACGTCCGGAAAGTAGCACAATAGCCATAGCAGCAAGGGCACCGGGCAGAGCAGCACCATATTCATGACCGAAGTTGCCACGTATTCCCCACCCAACGCAAAGCGACAAACCGCACAATAGAATGAGTTGCCATGTGATAGTTATTTCCATTTTGCTTACTCCTATCCAATAGTGGTTGTTATAGATTGTAATAGGATTATGGGATTTATTTAATCATTATGTAGAATTATTGAAATGTTGTCAACTTGTAAAAATCATTTGTCCTTTTGTCAGAATTACAGAATGCGCGGAGGACGCAGAATATATCTTAGTATAGAGGTGTCTGTGATTCTGACATCAATAAGTCATTGTTATCTATCGTATGTTGTGGTAATATGCGTGACAAATATATTTAACAATACTTATATGCAATTTCAATCAAAACATACGCAACTTCTGCTTATATTATTACTACTGTTACTTAGACCAGATGTATATGCATCAGATTGGCATGATTTTCTTGGTCCGGAGCGGAACGGTAAATCGCAAGAAAAGATAAATATCACACCTTGGGGTAAAACAGGTCCACCTGTATTGTGGACAATAGAGGTTGGGACAAGTTACGGACCACCTACAATTGCTGATGGATATGTGTATTTATTCGCACGACACGGTGATATGGCAAGATTGAGTTGTTTAGATAGTGATACTGGCAAAGAACTTTGGAGATATGATTATCCGACTGATTATGAGGATATGTATGGCTACAACAACGGTCCACGCTGTTGTCCGGTGGTAGATAATGATCGTGTCTATATCTTTGGTGCTGAAGGAGAATTACATTGTGTAAATAGCAGAACCGGTAAACCTGTTTGGAAAGTAAATACTACAACGAAGTTTAATGTCACAACTAATTTCTTTGGTATAGCATCTGTTCCTGCGGTTGAAGGGGAATTGCTTATCGTTCAGATAGGAGGATCACCACTCGGAACACCGAGGGACATCTGGGAATCAAGCGGAAAACCAGAACCTAATGGAAGTGGGATTGTTGCCTTTAACAAACGCACAGGCGAGGTGGTCTATCAAATTGCTGATGAACTCGCGAGTTATGCAAGTCCTATCTTTGCTACAATAAACGATAGACGGTGGGGTTTTGCTTTCCTACGTGGTGGACTTGTGGGGTTTGAACCAGAGACTGGTAAAATTGATTTCCACTACCCATGGCGACATCCAACGATTGAATCAGTGAATGCCTCATGTCCAGTCGTTGCTGACGACTATGTTTTCATCAGCGAATCATACGGGATCGGCAGTTCAGTTCTTCAAGTATATCCGGGTGGATACAAAGTTGTTTGGAAAGATCGCGCAAATTCACGAAACAGAGCGATGGAAATGCATTGGCACACGCCTATCCATCATAAAGGTTATCTCTACGGATGTAGTGGGAGACATTCTGGAGGTGCTGAGTTTCGATGTGTGGAATTGAAAACTGGAAAGGTTATGTGGCGACAACGTGTGAGCGAACGCGCATCTTTACTCTGGGTAAATGATTATTTCATCTATCTTGGAGAGTATGGACGGATGATGTTACTAAAATGCACACCAGAAAAAATGCAACTCATATCCCAAGCATCTCCAGCTGACAAGAATGGGAGGAAGTTAATAAACTATCCTGCGTGGGCAGCACCTGTATTATCAGATGGTCGCTTGTACATTCGCGGTAGAAACCGACTCATCTGTTTCGCCTTGGATTCAACCAAAGATTGACTGCAACTTACGGTTTCCACAAAGTTGCCTCAATGAATCGTTCACCATCCGGTTCTTCATCAAAATAGTATACAGTAACAACAACACCGTCGGGACGTTGTATCGTGCGTGGGTATCCAATATCCGGATCACCGCCGTTGTCGCGCAACACAATTTCATCTTCCCATGTATTGCCATTGTCGTTGCTCAACTTCGCACAGATACAGTGCGGTGCATCACGATAACCATAAATTAGGCATAATCTGCCATCAAGAAGGCGGGTTAACGTCGGTGGGTTTCCACCGCGTCCAGTATCTTCAACTGGACGGTTCATATAATTCCAAGTTTTTCCATCATCATCCGAAGCATATAAATCAATCCAGTTTTGTAAAGTTTCCCAGTCCTTACCACCTTGTCCACTTTTCCCTCTACATCTGACTGCAACCAAAATATGTGAATCGGAGAGTCGGACGCTTGCTGGCATAATAGCGAAACCCTCAGGTTCTGGTCCAATCTGTGAATGTAATGAAAAAGTCTGTCCACCATCTGTAGTCCGGGCACAGAATACCAACCCCTCGCTACCATCTGATTTAGATGCAGTCAAGAACACAAGGCATTCCTCAGAATTGGTGATAAGGTAATCTGTCCGAGCTGCTATTCCAGTGTAACCAAACATGGGGAATTGGAATGGACCTTGCCAACTATTACATCTATCGGTAGATGTATAAAACCATGACTGTGCGCCTGCCCTTAATCCTGATCTGCTGCACATCATTGCAAAATCGGGATGTTCTAAATTGACGGTTTGCGGTGTGCTGTATGAACTATCATCTCGTGGTCTGTCTTTATTCTGCACATGTTCATTCGCAGACAAAGTGCCTGTTCCCGGCAGCTTGCACGGTGTTTCTGATACTGTCCATGTTTCTCCACCATCAGTACTCCGCGCTTGCATAGCTGTAAAAGGTTTGTCTCGGTCACGTCGGTGAAATCCAGCATCCGATTTGTGGTATCCCACTGTAAAACCGACCACGATTTCGTTGTCCCATGACCAAATGCCGTAGTTCGCTGGCCAACCGGCATAACGACCCGGTTCACGATAAATAGTAATTTGACGCATTCTATATGCTCCAATAGAAGTTTTCAGATAGTATAGCAGTAATGTCTTGTATGTTCAACCTTCATGTTTTTGTTGAGATAAATAGATTTATCGTATAAAATATTAACAGATATACGCAATTTAACAAAAAGGCATATAAATTAACGCAAAGGACTGATTATATGGAAAAAACGCATCTAATTCAAACTCCACACCTGCACGCACTATCCAGAACACTCTTTATTGCTGCTGGTGCATCTGAACACATAGCTAACGAGGTTGCTGAACATCTTGTTAATGCACATTTAGCAGGACATGATTCACACGGTGTCCTCCGAATTCCAGCATATTTAAATGCAATAGAGGCAGGAAGTATCAAACCTTCAATTGAACCTGAAGTCGTGGCAGAAACTAACAACACCTTGCGTGTTGATGGAAACGGATGTTTTGGACATTATGTTTCACGGTGGTCTGTGCGAAAAGCGATAGAGAAAGCTAAATTATCTAACACATGTTGTGTAAGCATCTTCAATACTGGTCATATTGGACGTTTAGGGGAGTATGCCGAAACTGCGGCTGCAGCAGGGTGTATAGGACTCATTACCGTCGGCAAGGGTGGAAAAGGGGCAGGTCCAACAGTGCCTTTTGGCGGTTCACAGGGAACTTTTAGCACGAATCCCATGGCAATCGGTGTGCCGACAGGGGACGATAGACCTTTCGTCATTGACTTTGCAACGAGTGTAATTGCAGAGGGGAAGATCCAAGTAGCACGAAGCAAAGGAACAGATTTACCGGAAGGATGTATATTAGACAAACACGGCGCACCGAGTGTTAAACCGTCAGATTTTTATGATGGTGGTGCACTTTTGGCTTTTGGAAGACATAAAGGATATGCCCTTGCTATGTTCACATGTCTACTCGGTGGTTTGGCAGGAACATTTAACATCGAGACTGGTGAGATGGGTGGTATTTATATGCAAGTCGTTGATGTCAACGCATTTACACCTATTGACGAATATCAGAAGGGTGTCCGTGCTTTCTTAGATGTAATAAAATCAACGCCTCCCGCTGCAGGGTTTGATGAAGTATTGGTTCCAGGAGACTATGAATCTCGCAACCGTGCTGAACGTTTAAAAACAGGTATTGAAATACCCGATACGATCAACATTCAGCTTCAGGAATGTGCTGATAAATTGGAGGTATCAATCAGTGAAGATATTGTAGAAGCAGAAGATATAGACCGATATTGAACTACTTGT
>VYFM01000624.1:6709-9380 GCA_009842375.1 Candidatus Poribacteria bacterium
TTGTCGGTTAATGGTAAAAATAAAACATTATTCTTATGCAAAACAGATCCTTCTTTCTCATATTATTCATTCTCATCATATTTCCTTTCGCAACCTATGCACAAGAACATACTATCTATACGCATGGCGGGAGTGTTGAAACTGTAGCGTATTCTCCTGTCAATTCATCACTTATTGCAAGCGCAGGTAGCGATAACACTGTCAAACTGTGGGATTTGACGAATAATGTTGTTACGACTTTAGGAAGCCATAGAGATAAGGTTAATTCTGTTGCATTTTCTCCGGATGGGAAGAAACTTGTTAGTGGTAGCGATGACTTTACGTTAAAAATATGGGATATTACAAACAAACGTCACCTCTCCACACTTTCACATGTCACAGACTTTCTACGTTCACAAATCAAGAAAGTTGCCTTTTCTCCAGATGGGCAAAAATTCGTGACTGCTGGTCGGCACATCAAAATTTGGGATATTCACACACTTCGTGAAATTATGACGATTAGGCATAGTGGATGGATATATGCTGTTGCTTTTTCTTATGATGGAAAATACCTTGCTATAGGGAATACAGGTGGACAGATAAAGATAAGGAATCTGCAAAACCAACAAGATGTCATTGAATTCAGAGGAGATGCGGATTCTATAACTGCTTTACAGTTTTCTCCTGACGACCAAACACTTGCAAGTGCAGGATATAACGGTGGGGTAAAATTGTGGAAGGTGTCGAATTGGGAGCACATCGGCACGTTGCCTACGAATGCAACAGTCACTGCACTTAGCTTTACTCCTGATAGCAGCACACTTGCCAGCACGGATTATGAAACAGTAATCCTTTGGTCAATTCATAGTGGTGAGAATTTAGTTACGCTGATTGGACACAAAGGATGGGTGTTTACTGCTGCATTCTCTCCTGATGGAAAATCTCTAACAACAGGCGGTGATGATGGAACATTACGACTTTGGGATGTAACACAATATCAGTCTTCTACATCTAATTTAGTGAGAATCATTTACTTCATTCCATCTGATCGGACAGCACAACCCGATATGTGGACAAAACTGGATCGTCTCATTAGAGATGTTCAGGATTTATATGCAGATCAGATGGAAGCAAATGGATTTGGCAGAAAAACATTTAATGTTGAAACGGATGAAAATGAGCAAACAGTTGTCTATCGCGTTGATGGGATATACAGGGATATTTATTATCATTCAAACACAACTCACAAGATTCAGAATGAAATCGCACCTTTGTTTGATTTGGAAAAACATGTATATCTGATTGTTGTGGAGGTGAGTAGTCAAGCCATTGAACATAAAGATATCTGTGGTGTTGGCGGCAGTAATTGGTTTGTTGGGCAACATGACAGAAAAGTACACGGAGGATATGCAGTTGTCCCTGCATCCGGAGATTGTTTTGATGACGAGGTAGGCGAGATTGTCACAGCACATGAACTTGGACATGCCTTCGGGTTAGAACACGATTTCCGAGATGATAGATACATCATGTCTTATGGGAGATCTCCTAATCAATTTTCCAAATGTGCTACAGAATGGTTGAGTGTCAGTCGGTTCTTTAATTCTGACAACGTATCTTTCAATGACAAAACATCCATACAAATGCTCACTTCAGATATATATCCACCGAACACAACTGAATTCAATGTTTTATTTCAGGTTACCGATTTTGATGGGGTTCATCAGGTGCAGTTGCTTGTGCCAACAACAGACGCAGACCCAGCACCTGGCGACAAATTACATAGTTGTCAGTTAGTTAATGCACAAAGTACCGCTGTTGAATTCGATATTACATCACTAACGACATTTCCAACGAACACTATTGTTATCCAAGTAATTGATGTACACGGAAATATCACACGACAGGGATACGCACTTCGTGCAGGTGAATCAACGGCTGTTGAGAACCGCACTGATATAAATGGAGACGGCACTGTTGATACGACTGATCTCGTTCTTGTTGCCGCACATTTCGGTCAGACGGTTATAGGTGATGTCAATCCAAATCCTGATGTTAATCGGGATGGTGTCGTGGACATTATTGATTTGTTATTGGTAATATCTGAACTCAATAACGGTGATGCTGCACCATCTATATCTTATCAGACAGCATCTCTCAGTCCGGATATGATTCAGCAGTGGATCTATCAGGCAAGACAATTACCGATTAGTGATGCTTACGTTGAAAGAGGCATTGAGATACTTGAACAACTTCTTGCCTCTGTGTTGCCAACTGAAACGCGTCTGTTGGACAACTACCCGAACCCGTTCAATCCGGAGACGTGGATTCCGTATCAGTTAGCGACTGCATCTGATGTTTCGATAACGATATATGATGTGCGTGGAAACCTTATCCGAAGGTTAGATTTGGGACATCAACCTGCTGGAACGTATTTTGGTCGGGGTAGTGCTGCGTATTGGGATGGTCGTAATGATAGGGGTGAGTCGGTTGCGAGTGGTGTGTATTTTTATATGTTTTCTGCGGGTGATTTTATTGGGACGCGGAGGATGCTGCTGAGGAAGTAGGTTGTATCTTGTGGTAATCTACTTCTGGAATATTTGAAAATTTAAGAATTATGAATGAAGAGATCCTGAGAAAATACATTAATGAGTTTAGGAATTTACGAATAGATAAGGCACATGGTAATGCTCCA
>VYFM01000374.1:0-8419 GCA_009842375.1 Candidatus Poribacteria bacterium
TTTTAAAGCTAATCTCAATGCTTCACTTCTGTGGCTAATTTGGTTTTTGATTGCATCTCCTAATTCCGCAAAAGATTTGTCATATCCGTTAGGCACAAAAATTGGGTCATATCCAAAGCCGCTATTTCCTGCTGGTGTATGCGTTATGTGTCCCTCACAATTTCCTACGACTACCTGTACACGATCAGTTATATAACTTCGTGGTTGTTTCATCTGATTGTGTTTGTCTTCGCTTTTATCCGAAATTGGATCTGCAATAGCAATCGCAGCTACAAAACGTGCTTTTCGATTGACCTTCCCGTGTAAAGTTTTTAACATTTTCTGTATACGGATTGCATCAGTTGCATCTTCACCTGCCCATCGTTTTGAGTGAACGCCTGGTGCCCCACCGAGTGCCTCTACTTCTATGCCAGCATCATCAGCAAGTGTGCGAAATCCTGTATAATCTGCAATGACCGTAGCCTTTTTCGCAGCGTTCTCTTCGTATGTTTCACCGTCCTCAATTACTTCTGGAACATTTGGAAAATCCTGAAGAGAAAGAAGTTGAATGTACTGATGCTGTCTATTTGTGTTGAGCATTGACGTAAGCTCATTCACTTTTCCAATGTTACGTGTTGCTAAAACTAACTTCATCAAGATTCTCAAGCATCATTCGATTCTGTAATCGTATGAGTTGTCCAATTCCGCTTACAGATAAGTCAAGTAATTGATCGGTTTCTTCACGAGAAAATGGATTATGTTCAGCAGTGCCTTGTATTTCAATGAACTTACCACTTCCTGTCATGATGACATTCATATCTACATCAGCAGCAGAATCTTCAGTATAACAGAGATCAAGCATTGGTATGCCCTCAATTATACCGACACTTGTCGCAGCGATATTGTCAACTATCGGCAGTTCTTCTATCGTTTGTTGGTCCTGTAGATATTTACATGCATCCCAAAGTGCTATAAATGCCCCTGTGATTGCAGCAGTACGTGTGCCACCATCAGCTTGTATGACATCACAGTCCACCCAGATTGTTCTTTCACCTAAAGCGTCAAGGTCAACAGCAGCACGAAGCGATCTACCGATTAATCTCTGTATCTCCTGTGTTCGTCCACCAAGTCTTCCCTGCGAAGATTCGCGTTGCATACGCTGGGATGTAGAACGTGGAAGCATTGAATATTCTGCTGTCACCCATCCTCTATTTCTAATATTCTGATCACGCATAAAACGCGGTTGTCTTTCCTCTACAGACGCTGTACAGATAACTTTCGTATCGCCAGTGGTTATAAGAACAGCACCTTCAGCGTGTTTAATATAATCTCGACTGATTGTAACGGGACGCATCTCATCTGTCTTTCTTCCATCTTCCCTAATCATGTAATCCTGTTATAAATAATATCTTCAAAAATAAACCAAATGAAAATAGGTTGTTGGATTGCAGGTATATAACGAGGCTGCACCTGTGAGTTTCACTCGTTCAAAAAATCCTACAAAATTGAGTATAAAGCTATAAATCCTTTAGGAAATCCAACGCTTTTGTATAACTTTTACGTTGAAGATAATGCATCAACATTTTTGGAGCGGTAGACTCAATATCTATAGATAACTGATTAATACCTAGAAGTTGTTCCGTAATGTCTTCGCCGGTGGCAATACGGTTCATCATCTCTTCTAAGGTGTTCTTAAGTTCAGAAGCTTGTTGTGTTGTCATTGTTTTCCATTCTCTTCTGGATTGATGGGTGGTAGTTCGCTAACGGCTTTACATGTTCGTAACCCGACGTTTTTCCCGTATTCGTCGTAACCTTTCCAAGAATACGGGTCAACTCCTGATACAGGAATCACGCATCGGCGGTCAGCACTTGCAGGACGTTCACCTTCCCTAATTGACCATGGGAGTAGTGACCATGAGTTGCAATAGTGGTTTACAAGGACACGTCTGAATGTATTTCCACGATTTTTGCGTGAACGGTGTAGAAGATATCCGTTAAAAAATACAAGTGCTCCTGTTTCGACTTCAACAGGCACTTCTGGAGAACCGTCAAATCCATAACTTTCCTGAGCAAAATCGAATTCATCGGGGTTTTCGTGGTCACGTTGTGGATATAAGTAACCTTGCTGATGTGAACCGGGAAGTACCCACAGACAACCATTTTCAACATTTGCGTCGTCCATAGCGATCCAGGCACCGATTAAGGAACGATCCCGCGTAGGAATATAGATTTCATCCTGATGCCATGCCTGTCCTTGAAAATTAGGTGGTTTAACAAACAGCATTGACTGCATACACTTGACACTACCATCCCAATAGGGGAGATGGGCAGCGGTGATTTGGCTCAGTATGCCACAGATTTTGGGGTGTTTCACATACTTCTCTATCGTTTCACTAATGAAATGTGGTTGGTGAATGCATAGTATCCTACCAATTGCTTCATTATCAGAGACGTTATCTGAGAGTGGTTTGAGACTATCACACTCATATTTACCACGAGCAAGCGATACAGTATCATTTCTGAGTTCGTCAATCTCACTTTTTGATAGTAAATTGGGAACGACAAGGTATCCATTGTCTATAAAAAATTGGCATTCCTTATCAGATACAATTTTTGGAACATCAATTCGTTCTGCTGTTTCAGGACCCATTTGTTTATAATATCCTCCTACATTTCAGACTATTCAAGGTGTTGTTTATGTCGTTATATCCGATTCGCAAGGAACATCTCTGTGATTGCAAGTGCAAAAACTGCTAACAAAAGATAAGTTGACAGACTCTGGTTTCTCTCAACATCTTCTTCATATTTTTTGATGACTTTATCTGTAAGTTCAGTCGGAGTCCGGTCTGTTTCAGTATTACCAATGAGCATGCTGGTTAACTCTTCTGGATTGCGAGGTGTTAGGTCTGACTCCACAGTGTCAACATTAACGGCGAAATATTGTGGCTTTTCATCAGATTTGTGAATAGAATATATTCCTGGGTTTTCGCTATTTTCATAAAACAGATTTCCTTGTTCATTTAGCTTAAATCGGGATTCTTTGCGATCAGGGTCGAATACTGCAACCTCTTTCCCCGCACTTTCCTGCGACCCGCTGTATTCTATACCATCTCCAACACGATAATCAGGTATTTGTCCCGCTTGTTTCAGTGCAAGATATTTGATTGTTTCGTGTAGAAATGGCAGGTAGACACCATGTATTGGCAAGTCATTCCATTCACGGTCTATAGAGGATGTATAACAGAGAACCCGTCCATTACCGTATATTTTTTCTACAATCGCGGGGTTTCCATCATCAAAGGAAGCGAGTACTGTTGCATCAGATACGGGAGCAGATTGATAAAATCGGTAAAAACGTCCCTTCGCAAAATCACCATGATTTGGATTGCTAAATGGCATGAAAATAGGGTGACGATAATCAACACTTGCAATCACTTGAAACGTTTCCTTACCGATTGCATCACCTGTTGCTTGTGTTAAGGTACAAGGTAATAGTGGATTCTCCGCTTCCCCTAACTGTTGTTGATATACGTCTGAGTCTACCTGATCTCCAACCGTGATAATTAATCCGCCACCGTCATTCACATAGGTTTTTAATCTATCTGCTTCAGTTGCTGAGATGCTGCTAACATTTGCAAGAATTAGCACATCGTATTGCTTTATGGCATTATCCGATGGAAAAGTAGTAGATTCTGTGTAATCAATAGGAGCACCATCCGTTCCTGTATTTTTTAAAGCTCTTGTTAGAAAGAAGGTCTCGTCATAAATATCATTCCTATTGCTTTCACCATTGACACAGTGCACCTTAATAGATTTCATACTCTGAACAGTGAAATAATGACGGTTATCAATTTCCAAAGCATCAGACTCAATTTCAATCCAACCAGTATGTGCAGACTCTGTTTGTAAATCTATTTTTACATTGAAAACAACATCAGAACTGTCATTCGGTTCAATGTCCAATTGAGACATTTCAACCTTCTTGTTATCTATAAAAAGACTTACAGGTAGATTTTCTACCCGTTCGGTGCTAAAATTGTGAACGCGTGCTACCAATTCGGTGTTTTTTTGTTCAAGGAGAATAACAGGAGGGACGTTGATAGTTGTAATTGCGCGATTATCAGGTTGTTCTTTGGAAACATCAATAAATTCAATGTCTACATCGGGACCAAGTCTATCGGCAGTAAGGAAGTTTTCCCAGCCACTTTTCTGCAAATCTGCCACAAGATAAATCTGTTTTTGACCTACTGAAATAGACTTTAATATTTCATCAGCAGTTTGTATTGCGTCGAGGTAATCTGTAGTATAGTTTGTAAGTTCTGCATTTTCTATTGCTGTTCTGATATGTTGATGTTCTGAATCAATAGGCAAAACTTTCTGGACCTTGTCTGCTGATAAGATAAGAGCGACTGCATCGGCACTATCTAAACTGTCAAGACGTTTGATTGCTTCTTTTTTTGCGTTATCAAATATCTCTTCATATTGCATACTGTAGGATGTATCTAAGATAATAACGGCGTTTCTAACACCACCTAATTCAGGAGTCGTTGTAATATCTTGTGCAAAAAAAGGACGTGCGAATGCAAGACCAAGTAGTATCAACATCAAAATACGCATAAGCAGTAGGAGAAGCCGTTTCAACTTATGACGTTGAACATTTGTTTGATGCGACATCTGAATGAAACGAACAGTACTAAAAATAAGTCTACGTGCCCGTTCTCTGTTAAGTAAGTGTATAATCAGGGGAATAGAGGCACCAATAGCACCTGCAATTGCAAATGCACCTGCCAAAAAACTCAGTGGCATATTTTCTCCTTCTTGCTATGCATACAGTATAGACAAGAATACTCCCTATAAAAATCCCTGCCGTTTTGCGAGGTATGCTGAGAGTGCTCTGTCAATCGGTGTTGATGTATTTATAAGATTATAGTCTATATCCGATTGATTCAAGGTAGTCCTATAGTGGTTAATGAAATCATTAAAATTACTGAGATAACTATCCCGAATGACTTGTGGCGTAGTGATAATTTCTTGGTCACTTTCCGCATCAACGAAACGGATAAGTCTTTCAAACTCAAAATCTACTTCCTGTTGAGATAGGACATGAAATACGATGACTTCGTGTCCATCGTAAAGTAGATGTTCAAGTCCTTCAATCACTTCATCAGGATTATCGTCGTATAAATCAGAAATTAGAATCACTAAACCGCGTTTGGTCAACCTTTCTGCGATTTGATGTAGCGGTTCGCCAATATTTGTTTCCTTTTCTGTTTGTATGCTCTCCAATGTCAATAGGATGGTATGCATGTGTGATGCACTACTCCGCGCAGGTAAATACTGATGAACCTTTTCATCAAAATATGCAAATCCTACAGCATCCCGTTGTCTCGCCATAAAATAGGAAAGCGATGCTATGAGAAAAGATGCATAACGGAGTTTTGATAAAGGACCAGTACTACCTGTAGTTTCGGTAGGTTGTGCCTCGTTTATCTCGTCTAAGTCTTCAGGAGAAGGGTGTGCCATAGACTGACTTGTATCCAACAGGAGATAACAGTTGAGATTTGTCTCTTCCTCAAATTGTTTAATATAGTAACGGTCTGTTCTTCCATATACTTTCCAGTCAATGTGTTTTGTATCATCTCCTGGCATATACTGTCTGTATTGTGAAAACTCAACGCTAAATCCGTGGTATGGACTTTTATGTAAACCAGAGATAAAACCTTCAACAACAAATTTAGCAATTAGTTCCAGATTACCAATTTGTGCAAGGATTGTAGGATCTAAGAACTGCCGTCCTTTTACTCTCTGTTGCATATTTAGTCTTCCTATTTTTTTCTAAGAACGAGAAGAGTCAGATCGTCAAATTGATCCGCATCACCTTGAAAGTCCATTACTGATTGGTAAATTAGATTGCAAATTTGCGATGCATCAATATCAGAACATGTTTTTCCTAACTGTTCCAGTCGTTCTTCATCATAAAACTCATCATCAATGTTGACGGTTTCAGTAACGCCATCTGTATAGTAAATTATAAGATCGCCGCTTTCAAGTTTAATCTGTTCGGCTTCAAATTTTGCAATCAGAGGCACCATGTCATTTGGGAACATTCCTATTGGAAGTCCGCCTATCTCTTCTCCGAGCCATACAATGTCCCCATTGTTCTTGACAATCAACGGAGGATTGTGTCCACAATTCAGCGTGGTCAGTATATCTGTTTCAGGATTAAGATGAGTATAAAAGAAGGTAGCATACTTTTCTTCTGTTCCGCTAACATAAAGCAGGGAATTCAGAGTCATTGCCATGTCAATCAGTTCGTTTTTCATGTCTACGAGTTCAGCTTCTTCACGTCCTCTTGCACTTGTTAATTCAGAGAGAAGACCTGCTCGTAGGGTTGCCATCAACAGTGCTGCCTGCATTCCTTTTCCTGAGACATCTGCGATAGCAAGTCCCCATCCACCAGTATTGAGTTCAATACAATCGAAATAATCACCACCAACAGGACCGCGAGGTTCGTAATGTCCTGCAACTTCGTATCCAGGTATATCAGGGAGCGTATCAGGGATAAGATTTTCTTGGATTTTACGCGCTTCTTCCATCTCTGCTTGTAATTGTCGTGCATCAAGTGCCTCCTGATGAAGATGTGCGTTTTCAATCGCAACACCAGCCTGTTTTGCGAAAGAATCAAGAAGGGTTTCATCTTCAAATGTAAACTCAGCAACACTTCCACCTCTTACTTCCTTGTCACCTACAACAAGTATGCCTAAAATATCTCCATCGCGTCCTTGAATTGGACCAGCCATTAGGTTACTTCCACCAAAAAGGGTATCCATTTTGGAGGGACATTGGTCTGTTCTCCCGTTTTTAACAACATTAACAAGCATTTCCTCTGACGTTGTTGTCTGTGTTTCTGTGCTGTTGTCATCAATATCATCTATAGGAATAACCAGTTTATTATCAGTTTCTTGTTGATCGTCTTCTGAATTCAATAGTTCAGGAGGAAAAACATATTGTAATTCAAGGTGCTTGTGCTGCGGTTCAATAAGCATGAGTGCCCCCATATTCGCATCCAAGAGTGCTACTGCTTGAAATATCACCTGCTCAGCTGCATCGTCAGGTTGTAGAAGTTGACATATTTGTGGAGCACTTTCTGCCAGCATAAATAACCGAAACTTTTCACTCTGTATACGTTCCTCATTGCGAGAATATGCGATTGCAATTGATATTTGGTGGGCAAGAATAGTGAGTAATTCCTGTTCCCATGCCTCCAACTTTGCACGTCCCAAAAATTTTCCTAAACTCAGAATTCCAAGGAATTCATCTTGGATTTTTAAAGGCACCCAAAGACGATGCATCTCATTCCCATTTATCAGGTTTGAGTTTCTTTCAATGATATCTTGGAGCTCTTCTGGAGGTGATTGTAACTCAACTAAAGGACATTCAAGTAAACATGCTACTTCATCTGGTTTTATTTCAATCTGTGTCGCATCAATTTCTGGCGTTGAGGCTGCGATGGTTAGATAATTTTCATTTGAATGGTAGCATAAAATAGCACCGCGCGTTACCTGAAGCGTGCCAAGTGTAATGCGGAGGTATGTTTTACTTGAGACATTAAAGTTGCCGTGACCGGAGATTAGCGTCTGACCTAATTGCTCCAATTCGGACAAACTGAATATTAACCTTTGGATTGTTTCTTCTGCAGAACTGAGATGCATGCCGGATTGTTCCTTTATTATCTCCTAAACTTTTGTGAAGTGTTCAATCCTGTTGACCCGTTGTATTGGACGAACGGTGTATTATGCAGTTTAGGTTTGTCAGAATAGTGTGTTCCGTAATCCGCACACTAAAAATTAGCGATAGCAGCCTTCTCATCTGGAAAGATTCCGGCATATTTGGCTATTGCCATCATGCGAAATGTACGTTCCTGTGTGGCGGATAATCCGCAAAAGTTCAACGTACCATCACGTTCATCAAGTGCTTCAATAATTTCTATCAGTATGGAGATACCGATGCTATTAATCAACGCAGTTTTATCTAAGTTGATTACCAGTTGGGTATATCCTTTTTCAATAAGTTCTTGTGCTTTTTTAGACAGTTGCTCCCCGAGTGAGTCATTTAAGTATCCTGCTGTTTCAAGGACAGCGTATTCGTGCTCTACACGTGTCTGAATATCGAATTTGTTTGCCAAACTTATACCTCCTTAATCTGAATATAGCCGATGCAGATGTTTACGCAGTTTTGTACTTAACCATAGTAATAGTTGTTCCATTTTCACCACTCATAATATCCACACTATCCATGAGGGTATTCATTATTTCCAAACCCCACCCGCGTTTCCGCATATCGGGATGTAAATCTGGCTGACTGTTTCTACGTTTCGAACGGTTTGATGGGTTGAAACCAATTCCCTGATCTGTGATTTTTAATTCCAATCCATTAGTGC
>VYFM01000374.1:8429-9333 GCA_009842375.1 Candidatus Poribacteria bacterium
CATTAGTGCTGATGATATACTGAATAACGACTGACTGGTCTGGACTTTGGCTATGTTCAAATGCGTTAATACACGACTCAATCATCGCCAGTTGAATTTCTTCAATCTGATCATCATTAAAACTCATTGATTCAGCAATGACTGAAGCCAATTTTGCTGCTGCAAGTTCCATATCTGGTCGCATCGGTATTGTCAGGAGCACTTGGTCATTGGAAAATGTATTTGCCACGCTGAGTTGCCTCCTTGTTTAGAGTAATCCGACTCACATGCGTATGAAAAAGAATTGCTAAGCAATTACTATCTAGTGTGTATAAAGAATACCAAAGTTTGCAAAATATTTCAAGTCTTTTCACACAACCACGGGTGTGTAAAGTTTTTGGCATGTGTTTTGTCAGAATCGCGGAGGACGCGAATTGCACGGAGGAACGCGGATTTCTGAGCCTTCATCTTCCAATCCGATTTGAAAAGAATAACATCAATCCATTGAAAGCGAGGAGAGGACATAGAAAACATATCTGCGTCATCCATGAAATCTGCGATTCAGATAGAAAAAACTGCTAAACTTCTCGGGTTAAACACTCTAGACCAAACTTTTGCCAAAAACTTTACACACCCCACAACCACATAATCCACTTTAGGTATTCATCTTCTCAGATCCTTGATACTAAATTCCAATGCATCTGTCCGCACAATATACTGACTAATGACTCGTTTATCTGGATTCTTGTTATGTTCATTTGCATTAACACAAAATTCAATCATTGCCAACTGTATTTCTTCAATCTGGTCATCGTTTAAATCCATAAATTCAGCAATGATAGAAGCAAATTTAACCGCTGCAAATTCTGTATTAGGAGTTATCGGTTTTGAGTTATGATCTTGGTCATTAGAGGATGATTTTGCC
>VYFM01000308.1 GCA_009842375.1 Candidatus Poribacteria bacterium
ATTAGAAATGGTATAATATAACACAAACTGGAAAGTTTGTGCTACAAGGGAACGGAGAATGACACTAGATCAACGTTATTTGTTTGATGTTACAGGTTATCTACACATACAGAATGCGGTTACGGGTGATGCCTTGAAAGCAGCACAAGAGGCGGTTGATAGGTATATCCACATGCCATTTGACGAACGTCCTGAAGGATTTACGACGCGTCCGCGTGATTTAGAACCTGGCAAAGGTGGTAGATATGAACACGGGTTTGCTTTTGACCGTTCACTTGAAGCGATGACTGTGCATCCAGCTATCTGGTCCCTCGTCAAAGAGTTCACCTTTGATATGCCGAGGTTTGTTTCAGGGACTCTCACACTGGAGCAGCACAATCCAGATAGGCAACCGATGGGTACAAATCCTGCGGGCTTGCATTGTGCACGTGAAGGTCGTCACTGGTTAACACGATATGAGGTTAAGAATCAACAAATCTACTGTAACGATTTTGTGGCGTTCTTCTATTTGACGGATGTTAATCCGGGTGATGGTGGACTTATTGTTATACCCGGTTCGCATAAGAGTCAATTTGAGCGACCTGAAGATCTACTGACACCTGGACCTGATGGTATTGATCCAGAACCGGATGACGTTTTCACCAATATTACACCGAAGGCAGGTGATTTTGTTGTGATTTCCGAACTCTTGACACATGGTGTTTTGCAGTGGAGACCGAAGGATCGGGATAGACGGTTCCTCATTCTTCGGTATCGACCACAATATGAGGGCAGATCGGGAATACCTGAACCAATCTTTGAACGTCTGTCTCCAGAGGTGCAGGAATTGACAAAAACTGCATCTTATGGACATACTAAGGAAATAGTCAAACAAGATGTTGTTCAATTATCATCTTAGCAAATGATCGGCATCTAAGATACATTTTATGGAGGAATTCCGATGGAAACTAAACAATACCGCGTATGTATTGTCGGCTGTGGACGTATGGGCGGAACCATTGATGAAGAAGTTAGAAGTACACCACATGGTGCACTGCCGTATTCACATGCTGCAGGTTATACTGCTTATGACCGCACAGAACTTGTCGCTGCCGCAGATGTCATTGAAGAGAAAGCAAAGTACGTATGCGACAAGTGGGACATTCCGAAATACTATCTCGACTATCAAGAGATGATAACAAAAGAAAAACCCGATATCATCAGCATCGCCACGCGACCTGGTAACCACGCAGATATAACGCAATTTGCGGCAGAAAACGGTGTGAAAGGAATCTATTGCGATAAACCACTTTGTGCATCTATGGAAGAGGCGGATGCAATGCTTGAGGTCTGTGAGAAATACGACATTAAATTTAATCTCGGCACACAACGTCGTTTTACACCTGGCTATATCAAGATGCGTGAAATACTTGAGAGTGGACAGATCGGAGAAAGACGTTCTATCATCTCTTATACGGGTGGTTCTGCCTTATGGGGATATACGCACGCAGCTGACCTAATCCTCTTCTTAGCAAGTGATTCGGAGATTGAGTACGTCCAAGGCAACGTCGCTGTTGATGATGCTGATTTTGAGGATAACCGTACTGAATCTGATCCGGGTATTGTGATGGGGTACATCCGTTTTAAGAACGGTATTCACGGCATCAGCATTCTCGGCACTGCTTACGAATTTGAGGTGAATTGCAGTGAAGGCACAGTACGTTCTCTCAATAACGGTCTCGGTTTTGAACTCCGTAAACGTCAGGGACAGTTTAATGAGATTTTAGAGTCAGAATTTCCACCCTTTGAACGAAAAAGTGGTACCGTGGGGTGTATTGAGGACATTGTTGAAGCAATTGATACGGATACTGAGACTCAGGGAAACATTCAACTTGCACATCGCAGCACCGAAATGGTTTTTGCTATTGTAGACTCGCAACGGCAAAAGGGTATGCGTGTGCCAATTCCTATGGAAAATCGAGGGCTTTACCTCGGAAGGTGGTAACCGATGAGAACTGTATTCCATAAAGTAGTAGGTGCACTCCGCGTGCCAAAACTCATAAAGATTTGTTCAGTCGTTGTGGGTATACTGTTTCTATCAATCTATGTAACAACTTCACCGTATGGCGATTCACATTCAGAAAAAGACAAGGCACGTCCAGCAAGCACACGTTATGAACAACGTGCCCCAAGCCGAGATGGTATCGGTAAGATTTACATGGGACGTGAAATATCAGAGATAATGGGACATCTCGCTGCGGGATGGTTAGAACGTCCTGAACGCGAACGCGAAGAGATGCCAAACAAACTCATTGAAATGTTGAAGTTAAAGAAAGGGGATATCGTTGCTGATATTGGGGTTGGTACAGGATACATTGCAAGACGTATCTCACCGAAAATCGGTGAGACGGGTATTGTCTATGGTGTTGAAATTCAGCAGGAGATGCTTGACATCCTTGAAAAGAAAATGGAGGAAGAGGGCATTACTAATATCAAAGGGATATTAGGCACGATTACCGATCCGAAGTTACCTCCGAATTCTGTTGATCTTGTAATTATGGTAGATGTATACCATGAATTTTCGCATCCGTATGAGATGATACAGAATATCTGTCGTGGACTCAAAGTTGGTGGTAGGGTGGTGTTTGTAGAATATCGCTTGGAAGATGACAATGTGCCAATCAAACGTCTGCACAAAATGAGCGAACTTCAGGTGATTAAAGAGGCAACACCACATCCGTTGTCTTGGATAGAGACGCTTCATGGTTTGCCGTGGCAGCATGTAATCATATTTGAGAAGGTGGGGACAGAATAGGAATTGGTGTCATTAGAAAATGGATTAAAATATATCATCAATTTGTCATTATAGTAAAGGAACAGAATCATATTCTATCACTGCTGCAATTGCAGCAATGACCATGTTCAGGATTGAGGTCAGAATTTATTACGACAATAGGACGGGTTTTCCGAATTTCTGCACCCCGCGTTGGATTAAGGTCAACTAACCATATTTCACCGCGTTTTGGATTCATCAACGAAATCTCCTGCTTGCCATTCTGCCCGCTCATCCGCTGTCTGTTCGTAATGGTCTTTCATCTTTTCAGCCTGTTGCGATAAAAGCGAACGACGTTCGTCTGCAGAAAGCTGCATGAATTCCGCCTGAGGTGATTCACTATCCTCTGCTGTAAGCGAATACAGCAAGCGATAGGCTAAAGGTAATTTAGACTCCGGCAATTTAGTCACTAACGCATGCACTTCGTTATATGTAATTGTTCGCATTTGTCTCTCCACATGTGGTATTTTTTCTTACAAATCGCACTTTAAATCATGATACTATATTTTGTCATATTCTCAATAAAAACTACCTTCCAATTTAAAAAACTATTGACAATAAAACCTTAAACACCTTAAAATTGCATAATTGCTTTTAAACTTTATGAATGCTGTAACGTTACATAATCATAATATTCTGTATAGCAAACTTCAGCTTGCAAGCCATGTTGAAAAGGGAGTGAATTCAAGTGAAAAGTGCTAAAAGTTCCGTTCCACTAACCTATATGTTAGTATGTTTGTGCATATTGGTGTTAGGGTTACCCACTGCATCTGCAGATAACCACGAAACCGCACAAACGACTGTTGATTATACACAAGATATCCGTCCTATCCTATCAAATAACTGTTTCGCATGCCACGGACCTGATGAAAAAGCCCGTCAAGCAAATTTAAGACTTGACACAAAAGAAGGTGCGTTCTCTGAGCCGAGTGGGTATCCGATTATCGTCCCAGAAAAACCGGATGAGAGTGAACTCTACCTCCGAATAGTTTCTGATGAAGATGGTTATCAGATGCCACCTGCTGGTTTCAATAAAACACTTACTCCAGAGCAGATTGAGACAATCAAGCAATGGATAACCGAAGGGGCAAAATGGGAAGACCATTGGGCATTTGCCACACCTGTACGTCCAACGCTGCCTACTGTCAAAAAAACAGATTGGGTAAGAAATCCGATTGATGCTTTCATTTTGTCGCGTCTTGAAAAGGAAGGGCTGAGTCCCGCTAAAGAAGCCGATAAACGAGCACTCATACGACGGTTAAGTTTTGATCTCACAGGATTACCACCCACGCTGGAAGAGATACATTTATTCCTAAATGACGATTCTCCCAATGCTTATGAAAAACTAATTGACACCTTCATGGCAAAACCGGAATATGGTGAACATATGGCACGTTTCTGGTTAGATGTGGCGCGCTATGGTGATACCCACGGACTGCATTTAGACAACTACCGTGAAATGTGGCCTTATAGGGATTGGGTTATAAATGCATTTAACAAGAATATTCCATTTGACCAGTTTACGATTGAACAGTTAGCTGGGGATCTTTTGCCAGAGCCTACACTTGATCAACGTGTTGCCACTGGTTTTAACAGGTGTCACGTCACAACGAGTGAAGGTGGTTCAATTGCTGAGGAATATTATGTCCGATATGCAGTTGATAGGGCGAATACGACTGCCACCGTCTGGATGGGATTGACTGCAGGTTGTGCACAGTGCCACGATCACAAGTATGACCCAATATCACAGAAAGAATACTACCAACTTTACGCTTATTTCAACAATATCACTGAGAATGCGATGGATGGTAACCGTAAAGATTCTCCACCCGTAGTGAAGTTGCCAACACCAGAGCAAACAGCAGAACTCGCAAAATTTGATGACAAGATCAAAGAATTAGACGCACAGAGTAAGGGAGCGATTCCACATATTGACGCAGCCCAAATTGCTTGGGAAAACAGAATGCCTCGGTGGATGACTATCAAGCCAGAAGTTGTCCTTTCACAAGGACTGGCAACAGTCAAAATCAATGAGGATAATTCCGTTTTAGCAAGTGGCACGAATCCAGACAAAGAGGTCTACGAAGTCATTGCCAAACTACCTGCGGGTAAATGGAGTGCTTTACGATTAGAAGGTATCCCTGATAAATCGTTGCCGGGAAACGGGATAGGACGGAGCGACAATAGTAATGTGGTTTTAACGGGACTTTCTGTTGACATTGTTCCTACTGAAATGACTGAAGAGATGCTTGCTGAAGCACAGGATGCAGCTAAGAAAGCTGCTGAAGCAATACAGAAGGCAGCTGAAGAAGCTAAGAAAGCTGCTGATGAAGCCAAAGCAGCAGAGGAAGCAAAGAAAGCTGCTGAAGAAGCAGAAAAAGATACTGATGAATCAGCTAAAGAAGAAACCCCTGAAACCAATGAGGATACTGAAGAACCCGCTGAAGAGGCACAACCTGAAACCGATACAGGTGAAGATGCTGAAAAACCTACAGAGACCGATACAGGTGAAGAGGATGCTGAAAAATCTGCTGAGGAAGTTGTCCCTGAAACCGAAGATGGTACAGATGCTGAAAAACCCGCTGAGGAGGCTACACTTGAGGGAGAAACACCAGAAACTGATGAAGCAAAAGACACTGGTGAAACATCTGAAGAAGCAGCAGAACTTGTAGAGGAAAAAGATCCTTGGACATCCGTTCCTATCGTAATGGCTTGGGCAGACAAGGAACAGTCAGGTGGTGAATTCTCCATTGCTAATACAATTGATGACAAACTGGAGACAGGTTGGGGATTGGAAAGTAATAATAATAAAGGAAGCAGTCGCCAAGCGATCTTCCTCGTTGCAAACCCATTCGGCTTAGAAGGTGGGTTATTGCGGATTCGTCTGAAGCATGAATCTGAGCATGCTAAGCACCATCTTGGTCGGTTCAGACTTGCTGTTACAGATGCCCCTACGATCTACCCGATTGGATCTAAAGTAGGTCTTGCAAACTGGCACTCTGTCGGTCCATTCACCGCTGAACACGGGAACGTCGCTTTCTATAATGTTTATGAACCGGAAACGAAACCTGTAAACACGGGTGATAAATTCACTGTCGGTTCGCAGGAATTGACTTGGAAGCAGCAGACACATTGGAAGGATGGAGAGGTGCATAACGACATCGTTGGTGAAAATAGTGCAACTTACCTCTATCGAAATATCTCCTCAGAAACCAAGCAGAAAGCCACGCTATATCTTAGTAGTAATGATGGGTTGAAAGTGTGGATAAACCAAACGGAAGTTCTCGCCAGCAATATCCAACGCGATGCTGCACCAGATACAGACAGAATCCAAATTCAGCTAAATCCCGGTAATAATGCTTTGTTGTTGAAAGTTGTTAACTATTCAGGACCGTCTGGTTTCTTTTTCCGTATGGAATCCGATACCCCGATGGTAACAGCAAACATCGTTGACACGATTGCAGTTGAAAGAGGAAAGCGAAATGGGGATCAACAGACGCAAATTAGGGAATACTACCGTCGGAATGTGTCAACTGATGAAGGTTTGAAAAAACTGTATGCCGACATCACTGATACCCAAAATAAGCGGAATTCCTTAAACAATTCTCTCACCACAACATTGGTTATGCAGGAACGTTCTGAACCGCGCGGTGCATTCATTCTGGAACGTGGGGCGTATCAACACCGTGGTGAGCAGGTCTATCCGCAAACGCCTGCTGTACTACCACCGATGGTAAAAGGTTCACCACCGAATCGATTATCTCTCGCTAAATGGTTGGTTTCATCTAAGCATCCGCTCACATCGCGTGTCACAATTAACCGTTTCTGGCAACATATTTTTGGAACGGGTATTGTCCAAACATCTGAGGATTTCGGCACACAAGGCACACCGCCCACACATCCGGAACTTCTGGATTGGCTTGCAACAGAATTTGTTGCATCCGAATGGGATGTACAAACAATGCTGAAACTGATGCTTACTTCGGCAACATATAAACAAAGTTCACGGGTTACTTCAGAAAAATTGGAACTTGATGCAGATAATGTCCTGCTTTCCCGTGCACCAAGGTATCGTTTAGATGCGGAAATTGTGCGTGATAATGCACTTGCCCTTAGCGGTCTTATGTTTAGGCGTATTGGAGGACCGAGTGTAAAACCACCCCAACCGGGTGGACTTTGGAAAGCGGTCGGATTTACAGGTTCTAATACTGATACCTTTAGGAAAGATTCCGGTGCTGATAAGGTGTATCGTAGAAGTCTCTATACATTCTGGAAACGAACAGCACCACCACCGCAGATGAACATTTTAGATGCACCATCGCGCGAGGCTTGCACAATCCGTCGTGAACGGACGAATACACCGATGCAGGCGTTGATGTTGATGAATGATCCGCAGTTCTTTGAAGCGGCACGCGTTTTCGCTGAGCAAACAATCAAATTAGGAGGCAATACACCTGAAGAACGGATCTCCTATATGTTTGAGTTGGCAACTGCTCGCGAACCGAATGCAACAGAAGCTGCTCTGCTACTTGAAACGATGCAGGCACATGCTGAAGAAATGAAAGCAGATCCAGAAGCAGCTAAAGAACTCATCGCTGTTGGTGAATCCAAACCTGATGAAAAGTTAGATGCAGTCGAAGTCGCTACATGGACAATGATTGCAAACCTAATATTCAATCTGGATGAAGTCATAAATAAAGGGTAATAAACTTGATGGGTACTGCTTTTGGGTAGTGCCCATCTCATTACACTATGAAATCTCTTTACATGATTTTTTCAATACCCATAGTTTTCTTCAGTTGTTCGTCTAATCAAGATGTGGTAATACCAGATGTCAACTTAGCTGCTGCTGTGCGAGAAGCACTCGACTTAGCTCTAAGTGATCCTATCTCACAAAAGCAGTTGGAAGAATTAGAACAACTCAATGCTGGCGAAAAAGGTATCAAAGACATAACGGGTCTGGAAAAAGCGACCGGGTTAAAGGTTTTAAAACTCTACGAGAATGAGATACTGGACATTACACCGATCACTGGATTGACCCAACTTACTGAGTTAATTCTCTATGATAATCAGATTAGTGACATCACACCAATCGCTGGACTGACACAATTGACAACGCAACTATACCTCGGTAGAAACCAGATCAGTGACATCACACCATTTGCTAACCTAAAACAATTAAAAGAGTTAGAAATTGGTCAGAACCAGATCAGTGACATCACACCACTTGCTAACCTAAAACAACTGAAAGTGTTACACCTATACGAGAATCAGATTAGCGATGTAAAGCCACTTAAAGCATTGACACAGTTAGAGAAGTTAAACATTGGGAAGAATCAAATCAGCGACTTTTCACCACTCTCTAACTTGCCACAGATATCAAGTCTATATCTGTATAACAATCATATCAAGGATCTGTCAGCACTTGTTGGGTTAAAGAGTCTAAGATCTTTATTGCTCGATCATAATCAAATTAGAGACATAAAACCAATTGAGAAATTGCCGCAATTGACATACTTAACACTTCAAGACAACCAGATTAGTAACATAAAGCCAATCGCTACATTGCACAAATTGACAGGTTTAATGCTTGATAGGAATCAAATAAGTGATGTTACACCTTGTTCGGAATTGACACAAATACAAGAATTATATCTCAGCAAAAATCAGATCCGTGACGTTACGCCGCTTGAAAACTTGACACATTTGACAGACTTATGGATCAAGGATAATCCAATTCAGGATATGGAACCCATCCGAAAACTGCTGAAACAGAATAAAAACTTGGATCTTGATATTGGTACACCATCCCAAGAAAACTAAGGTGTTAATTCACTTGTGTTTGATATTGATTTATGGAAAATATGACCATAAGAATTCCAGATACCAACCTATCTACTTTAGTGAGAGATGCGCTCGGTTTGAGTTTTGAGGAATCTATACCACAAGAGGAATTGGAAAATTTAGAGAAACTACATGCTGAAGAAAAAGGCATTAAAGACCTAACAGGATTAGAAAAGGCTACAGGTTTAAAAGTTTTAGAACTTCAGAAAAATCAAATCAGCGACATCACGCCTATCTCAGGTTTGACGAAACTAACTTATGTAGAATTTTGGGACAATCAAATCAGTGACATCGTTCCTCTGATGAACTTGAAGCAACTGACAAAGTTAGGACTCGGTAAGAATCAGATTATTGATATTACACCACTGACAGAGTTGACACAACTCACAGAATTAGGACTCTGGGACAATCAACTTAGCGATATTTCACCGCTTGCGAACTTGACACAGATGCAGATGCTAAACATCAGGCGAAATCAACTTAGTGATATAAGTCCACTTACTAACTTGAAACAACTAACACATTTATGGCTCAGTGGAAATCAGATTTGTGATATTTCACCACTTGCTAACTTCACGCAATTGTCGCACTTAGCACTGGATAAAAATAAGATCATTGATATTC
>VYFM01000708.1 GCA_009842375.1 Candidatus Poribacteria bacterium
GGGTTGGCTTGCATTATTTCACGCGGATAGCATTTATATATACACCATATGTCTAAAATTGTTCCATAATTCAGCACGATTAGACTTATCTATACGTTATTTGTTCGTGTAAAATAAAGTACAGCATGCTTTTTTTATGAAGATTAAGAATATAAGCAGGTAATTTTAGTTTGTTGTCTGAACCAGGATTTTCAGGATAAGAGATTGCTTCGGAGGTAGAGGAGACGGTCGCGACAGAGATAAGGAATGTTTCTTGAAGGAACAAAAGAATCCCTGCCTTTAGGCTTGGGAGTATGTCAAATCCTCATAGGTATCAACTTAAGAAAAAATTGCAGGAATATTTCTTGTGGGGAGGCTTTGTCCATCCGATTTCTTCTGTAGGAGTGACCTGTTGGTCGCGATAGAAACGCATTGCTGACGATAATGTGCAAAAATCGCGACCGGGAGGTCGCTCCTACAGGGTGTCCAAGATGCATTGCGCGACTACAGATGAAACCCTTCCTTAAGTTGACACCTATGGGGAGTATGTCAAATCCTATACTTGACATGAACTGTAACCTAAGGTAAATTGTTGGTAACCCTTCCTATATAAGGATTACCTATGCGCCGCTACAGCATTCAAACGAAAATCGTACTCCCATTTTTGCTACTCTTTATCCTTGTTTCTATCTTTGTACCGTTAATTACTATAGAACTATTCGCTTGGAAATATAGCGAGCAGTTTACTCGTGAAACACAAGGGTGGCTCAACGTCATCATGCAAACAGGAATTATTCATGAAGAAATTGAAAAATTAAAGGAGGCTTACAGTGTTGAAATAATGGTTTTTGGTAAGGATTACACCCTAAACGCGAGTACATTAACTACACTTTCTCAGACAGAACATAATCGGACCTATTTAGTCGACAAATTACATCTGAATCATATAAAGCAAAAACTTGATTCTACCGGTGAAACTCCCGTTACAAAAGATGTCACACTCGGTGGAAAACTTTACAAAGTGTTTTATCGCATGATACCACTTGGACGACTGTACTGTTTATTACGACCAATGGATGATATCGCTGAAGCGCGGAGAACCCTTACTTTATATATGTTAGGATTAGCAATACTTGTAATAGCTTTGGTAGCACTCATCAGCCATCGCATTGGAAAGAATCTTACTGATCCCATAAAAGATTTAGTCGTTTTCACCGAACAAGTTGCTGAGGGTGACCTTGACAATCTTTGTGAAATTAAGGCACAGGATGAAATAGGTGATTTAACTATCGCCTTCAATCAAATGACACAGGAGCTCAAACAGTCAAGAGACAAATTAATACAAGCTGAACGTCTCGGAACTGCTGGAAAAATGTCTGCATCCTTCGCACATGAGATTCGTAACCCGTTATCATCTATGCGGATGTTATCACAAATGTTACTTCAGAAACCTGAATTATCTGTTGAGCAACGGCAATCGATCCAATATATTCTTGATGAAATTGAAAGAATTGACACAATCGTTAAAGGTCTGATGGATTTCGCGCGACCTGTAACCCTAAACCTTGAGAAACAACCGTTAGCACCAACATTGGAATCAGTTTTAACATTCATGGAAGCAAACCTAACACATCATCAGATTGAGTTAATATTAGATTTTTCACCCGATCTACCGGATTTCCAATTTGATTCAGACAAGTTGAAACAAGCATTTATGAATATCGTCCTAAATTCAATGGAAGCAATGCCCAATGGAGGTACAATAACAATATCTACTTTTCTACAAGAAAACAAGGTTTGCATCATGCTCGTAGACACTGGAATAGGTATATCTGGAGAAGATATTGAACATATATTTGCCCCTTTCTTTACTCGGAAAAATAAGGGCACAGGACTTGGATTAGCAAATGTCAAGCGAGTAATAGAGGAACACGGTGGCACAGTTAATATTGAAAGCACTCTTGGTGAAGGAACTACAGTTTTATTGCTGTTACCACTGAGAATCTAAACCACACCAGATCCAGAATAATTGAAAACTGAATAACCCTGAAATGTACAAATATATTTTGACAATGTATCAGGTTTTTGATACTATGATTGTTATGAATTTATCAGAAATCCAAAATGCCTTAACAACATTAAATCTTGATGCGTGGTTGCTCTACGATTTTCGTGGTATCAACCCCATATCACAAAAGGTTGCAGGATTATCGGATGCACATATTACAAGACGTTGGTTCTGCTTAATTCCTGCACAAGGAGAACCACATTGGTTAATCCATCGGATAGAAACATCAAACTTTACTGATGTTCCTGGGAGTGTGTCTCTATATGCGGGTTGGCAGGAACTCAATGAAGAAATTCAAAAACTCCTTTCCGGTGTGAAGTCTGTTGCGATGGAGTATTCTCCTGATGGGTCTATTCCTTATATCTCACGCGTTGATGCTGGAACTTTAGAGTGGGTACGCAGTTTCGGTGTTGAAATCAAAACGTCAGCGGAACTTGCACAATATGTAGAAGCACGGTTATCTAAAGCACAGTATGAAGGACACCTAAAGTCTGCCCAACAAGTGCTGCAAGCAAAAGACTATGCTTTCGCTTGGATTGGCGACCAACTAAAGTCAGGTAGAACAATCACCGAATATGATGTTCAACAACAGATTCTCAACCAGTTTGATGTGAATGGTTTAATTACAGATCATCCTCCAATTGTTGCAGTTAATGCTAATAGCGGTAATCCACATTACGCGCCATCTGTTTCCGATTCAGCACCAATAAAGACTGATGACTTTATTTTAATTGATCTCTGGGCAAAGCAGATAGAACCTGATGCGGTTTTCGCTGATACCACTTGGGTTGCTTATGCTGGTGCTACAGTTCCTGATCGGTATGTTGAAATATTTGATATAGTCAAAGAGGCACGTGATAGAGCAGTTGCGTTCATCCGTGAGAAATGGGATGCGAATGAACCGATTCCCGGATATGCAGTTGATGATTGTGTACGTGAATATATAACCGAAAAAGGTTATGGAAATTATTTTATACATCGTACAGGACACAACATCGGAACCGTAATTCATGGTAACGGTGTTAATTTAGACAACCTTGAAACGCGAGATGAACGCGTGCTTATAGAAGGTATATGTTTTTCTATAGAACCTGGCATCTATCTCAACGATTTCGGCGTGAGGACTGAAATTGACGTCTTTCTAGCTGGATCAGGGAGAGACGGCGTAATATTGACAACCTCCCCCGTTCAAACTCAGGTATTGCCTCTGCTGTAACTTTATAATTTCTTTTTTTCAAATCATTTAATATGTGTGAGAAGTAAATTCGTGTGTTGAGTATCCACTGTTCTGCATAAGCAGTTGCGAGTAATGGTAGTGCGAGTGATAAACGCGGTGCGTTTAGAAGCCACTGTTCCGCATAGGCTGCAAAGTCTGTTTCAACGAGTCCTGTGCATCCGAGTGTGTAAATCACGAACCGTTTGTCATCACGTTGGTCATCACGGACAGTGAGCGGTGTTTTGAGTGACATCCGTCTTTCACTGTCTATCTCAAACACAAAGAAAAAGTAATCTTCGTTGTGTCCAAGATATCCGATTTCCACATGGAGTTGATGATGTTCTTCAGTGTGGATTGGTATTGCTTCCAAGTCTCTCTTGACTAAGATGGGATAGAGAGATATAAAAAAAATCTGCTCATAGCCCAATGGATGTTCTACATGGTTTAGTATATCTAAAAGTATTTGTTGGTCTTGTGGTTTGAGTTCAAGACAGATTTTTGAAAAAACTTCATCACGGAGAGAATGCATTTCGGGTGGTGCATTCTCAACAAGTGGATTCAGTTCCCGCATTAATTTGAGGATACGTCTGCGTTTGGGTATGACGCGCCACAAACCCCACCTGGCAATAGCCTGATAAGTTTCCTTCTCTCGCAGTAATCCCAAAAACCCCAGCACCGCGTCCGTAATCTGTCGCAAGATACTATCTGATGCAAGACCTTTTCGTTGTTGTGCCATAATTTTTTGACATTTCTCCCCAAATATGTTATATTTAACGGGATACTATGAGATTTATTCAATTACTGATGATTTAGCCGGAGTGGTGAAATCGGTAGACGCACTGGACTCAAAATCCAGCGGACCCTAGGTCCATGTCGGTTCGAGTCCGACCTCCGGCATACAACGATGGTTTATGGAAGCCATCGTTTTCATTTTAACAATTACATAGCGACTATTTTCCGCATACGTTTTGCAAGATCGATTTGTGCTTCTCTATCTCCTCCAACTTCGTGAACGACATAGCCATCATATCCGACTGAACGGAACGCTTCCATGACAGCTGCCCAATCTGTATCACCATCTAACAGATTTGTGAAGCGATGTTGTCCACGTGAGAAATCCTTGAAATGCACTCGTTTGATACGATGACCAAGTTCACGAATCCAATGTTCAGGATATCCGTAAGCCATCATATTGGCAGTATCAAGATATGTTCCGACCCAATCGCTTCCGATTTCATCTACGATTTCTCGCATCTCCTTCGGACTAAGTAGGAATTTGTTCCAGACGTTTTCCAAACCAATTGCGACTTTATGTTTTTCTGCTGAAGGTGCGAGGTCTTTTAAAATACCGACAAGATTATCCCATACTTGTTGGTACGTGCCTTCAACGCTGAGTTGTCCTGGATGTAGTAAAATTCCACCGACTCCGAGTGCTCCTGCTACTTCTAAACCACGGGCAAGCGATTTTGTCCCGTTGTTACGTTGTTCAGTATCAGGACTGAGAAGATTGCCACGATTTGCATATCCTGCTGTGATACTTGCAATCTCTATACCAGCGGAATCGCATTTTGCAGCGATGCCTTGTAATTCCGTATCGCTCATGTTTATGTCGGTGTCTTTACCTTCTCCAAAGGTAAGCTCAACTGCATCATAACCCGCATCTTGACAGAGTGTGAGTGTATCATCCAGGGACATATTTCCAAGAATGATTTGGGTAACGCCTATTTTCATATTATTGTTGTTTCTCCTTTTCAGTGTGGAACTGAGTCGGTGTCAATGTTTGTATGCATAAGTGGCGCGTTTCAAGACACTGTGGACATCGCAGCTCAACATAATATGCATCGTTAAATATATCGTCAATCCAATCTGATAGTTTGTTTCGTGTGTTTCCTAAGAATTGTTGTAGTACTTCATATTTGCGATCACAATCTGGACATATTTGTAAGTCTTGTCCGATTTCGATTTTGTCTAACCATCCCATTGTTGTTTGTATCCTAAATATTGGTACTAAGGGATTGTTTGTTTATACATTTTCAGGAGTCATGGCAAATTGTGAAACAGATTTTAAATAGCGACTCGGTATGCGTGCCTTTACGTGAACAGCATCTTCAGCATATTCTGTTCCAATTACTGTGCCGTGCTTATAGAGTAGATCTAAGACTTTTCCATCTTTATATGGGATCTGTAGGTTCAGCATTGCTCCGTGTGAAGCAAACCGTTCTGCTAAAGACTGCATTAAGTCAGAGATACCATCTCCCCGTTGTGCTGATATAGGAATTGCATCTTTGTAACGTGTTTGAAGTATGTGTAATAGGTCTTCCGATTCAAGTTGGTCAATTTTATTGAAAACCATTATCATAGGAATATCATCTGCATCTAATTCGGTAAGGACATTATCTACAGCGGCGATTTGTGCTTCTGCTTCTGGATGGCTTATATCTACAACATGCAACAACATATCTGCTTCTGTCACCTCTTCTAACGTTGCTTTGAACGCTGCAACAAGTTGGTGAGGTAACTTTTTGATGAAACCGACAGTATCACTTAACAGGATGGTTTGATTTTCAGGTAACTGGACCCTTCTTGTGGTTGAATCTAAGGTGGCAAACAGTTTATCTTCTGCAAGGACGTTTTCACCTGTGAGTGTATTGAAGAGTGTTGATTTTCCTGCGTTTGTATAACCTACGAGAGAAACTTTGATTTTATCAGAACGGTTTTGTCGTTGAACTTGTCTACGTTTTTCAACAGTAACTAATGACTTTTTGACCTGTGCGATTTGTCTACGAACCCATCGTCGGTCCATTTCAAGCTGCGTTTCACCAGGACCACGCAAGGCACCGCTACCACTACCTCCACTGGTTGCAATACGCGATAAGTGTGTCCACATGCGTGTGAGTCGTGGTAATGCATATTCTAATTGTGCTAAGGCAACCTGTAAACGTGCTTCACTTGTTAATGCGCGTTGTGCAAACACCTGTAGGATAAGTCCTGTTCTATCAACGGTCGCTATATCAAGTGTATTTTCAATGTTACGCGTTTGTGCCGGTGATAATTCTTCGTCAAAGATTATAGCATCCGCTTCCAGTTTTTCAGCGACTCCTTTTAGTTCTTCAACCTTACCCTCACCGATAAAATATGTAGGATTTGGCACATTGCGGTGTTGTATTGTTTCACAAACGACTTCAATTCCTGCTGTTTCTGTGAGTTGTCGCAGTTCTTGCAGAGATTCCTCAGTTTCATGGAGCAGGTTATCTCGGAGTTTTATGCCAACAAGTATTGCCCGCGACGGTGGATTAGGTGATTGTGTGTCATAAAGCTGTTGCATGTTCTCTCCTGTTTTGAACTGTAACGGATATTGTTTTACGATATATACAGTTTATCAGATTCGCTCGGCATTTTCAACTAAATCTTTGTTTGAACAGGGTTATTCAGTTTTAATATTTCTAAGTAGATGCGTGTTACTAAGCGTTTATATTGTAGGTCGGGTAGAGCTTGCGCACCCATAGGTGTCAATTTAAGGAAAGATATTGTTTGGTATTAGGAAAAGTGTTGCGAAAATGAAACACCTCATTCATCATGTAGAATACTCCAATTTTATTTTACATAGAGGTGTTCCAATGTCTATACTAACACAGGTTTCCAACGTAATGCAAGAGATACTCCAAAATGTTGCTAATGAGGTCGCTGAGCGTTGCGGGTTCGTTCAAAGGATACGCAAACTCTCTGGTGCTGCCTTCTTTGATATTTTGACCGGCACTATCCATCACTTACAACTCACCGATGGCATCACTGCTGATACAAAGGCGGAAGCACATTTTCAACCACTTCCTAAGGGGAGTTTACGCTTGGCAGACCTCGGCTATTTTTCGCTTGATGCGTTTGAAAAACTCACGCAAGCAGGTGTTTTCTGGATATCAAGATTGAAAGCAGGCTGTAAACTTTTTGATGAACAACAAGAACCTTTGTGTTTACAGAAACGGCTTGCATCAGAAACCTCAAACATCCTCAATATGAGTTGCTTCATCGGTGCTTCAAAGCGACTTCCAGCACGTCTTGTTGCCTTACGGAGCAGTGAAGCAGAAGCAAATAAGCGTCTCCGAAATATCAAACGCGATGATGATAGTAGGATACGAAGCATCGGAAAAAACACAACTTACAGACTTCTACAAAATATTGAAAATCCTTAAATTGGCACCTATGGGCAAGGGGGACCTCGTCCCTACGAAGGAGTGGTGGGAATACGGGCGAGGTCTCCTCGCCTCTACGATATGTCTGAGCAGGAGGTAACCTTTTGCCATAAACTTTACACACCCCTGTGAATGTTTACGCTTGACAACGTAAGGTATAAATATTATACTTAATCAAGGAATTGTTATTATTCCACATATTGAAAGGATAGCCAGTAGTTTACTGCATATAAGAACTATATGAATCTTGGACTCACGGATAAAATTGCAGTTGTAGGTGCGTCAAGTAAAGGACTTGGTAAAGCAATAGCCCTTGGTTTGGCACAAGAGGGAGCAAAAGTCACCATCTGTGCAAGGAATATTGATACACTTGAGACAACAGCGGAAGAAATTCGGAAACAGACAGGAACTGAAGTGTTGGCATTACCGACAGATGTGAGTGATCCGGAACAAGTTGATGCCCTAATAACCAAAGCGATATCCCATTTTGGGGGTATCGATATTTTAGTTAATAACGCAGGTGGTCCTAGAGCGGGTCGTTTTGATGATCTGTCTTCGGAAGATTATCTGAGTGCGGTGCATCTGAATTTGATGAGCACCATAAATTTATGTCGTGCTGTTGTGTCAACGATGCGTGAACGTGGAGGAGGTCGTATTATCAATCTCACATCGGTTTCGGTAAAACAACCCGTAGACGGTCTTATGTTATCTAATATGGCACGAACAGGCGTAATTGGTTTTGCAAAGACTCTTGCGACAGAGCTTGCCCCGGATAAAATATTGGTAAATAATGTATGTCCCGGAATCATTTTCACTGATCGGATTAAGCAGTTGGCGACTGTACGTGCAGAAGAGGCAGGAATTTCTTTTGAAGCTGCACTTGAAAAAATGACTGCAGATATCCCTCTTGGAAGAATTGGTGATCCGGAAGAATTTGCTAATTTGGTCGTATTTCTTGCTTCAGAGCGTGCAAGTTATATCACAGGGACAACGATTCAAGCGGATGGTGGTATGGTGAGATCCCTGTTGTAATTGGATGCCAGTGAATAAAACATAATATCTGATGTTTTAGATTTCCCTTACTGATTTACGATAGTCATAAAGAAATGCACAATGTTAGTATCTGTACTTATCCCAGCGTATAATGAAGAGCAAACGATCCAACAGGTACTGGAAAATGTGCAGGCACTTCCTATTGAAAAACAGATAATCGTAGTCAACGATGGTTCTACAGACGGTACTTACGCAATCCTTGAGGAGTTACGTGTTGATAGGGCAATAACTGTTGTGCATAGCGATGAGAACAGGGGTAAAGGATATGCTATTCGTAGTGGGATACCGTATGTTAAGGGAAATGTCGTTGTAATACAAGATGCTGATATGGAACTATGTCCCAAAGACATTATTCAATTGGTTGAATTGTTAGCAAATGAACAAACTGATGTAGTTTACGGTTCACGATTTTTGAAAGGTAGAGGAAACGCGAGTCCCCATAACTATATTGCTAATCGTATCCTTGCTATATATACAAATGTTCTTTACGGATGCCGCATCACTGATGAATCTACAGGATATAAAGCATTTTCAACCGAATTAATTAAGATGTTAAATCTTACATGTGAAGGTTTTGAGTTTTGTCCTGAAGTTACAGCTAAGATATTACGAGCGGGTTACGAAATACATGAAGTACCAGTCTCATATTTTCCTCGTACAAAAAAAGAAGGTAAAAAACTCCGTTTTTGGTCGGATGGTTTGTTTGCAGCTTGGACGTTGTTGAAGTATAGATTTATATCAAAATCT
>VYFM01000004.1:0-5387 GCA_009842375.1 Candidatus Poribacteria bacterium
CATCAGAAATTCCCGAACTTGATGATGACTTTTGGGAAAATGTCGATCAGATTGTCCCGAAAATCTTCTCCAAATTGAACCTGAGGTTTTAGAATAGTTCAACAGACAAGAACAAGATTATCAAATTCGGATAAATACAGTGCTCAGAACGTATATGGAAACACATAGATAAATCATCAACATAGAAAATGTTAATATGGAAGTAAGAAAAATATGACAACCAACAAATCCCAACCAACTCCACTTTCTCTTGAACAGATGGAACAATGGGAAAATGATGGCTACCTGTTGCTGAAGGACGTTGTCCCAAAAGCTACTATCAACGGTGTGCGGGACAAATTTGCAAACGTCGTGGATGATATTATTCGTCAACTGAAAGAGCAAGGCATCGTTGAAGATGAAGGAACAGAACTACCGTTTGAAACCCGCCTTGCACAAGTTGCTAAAGAGCATGCCAACCGATTCGGTAGGTCATGGCGTGGACAAATCGCAACTGCTGAAATTTTCGATTTACACTATGCTGCACGCCTCGTAGATGCAATCGGTCAACTCACAGGAACTGATGTTATTGGGCATCCCGTTTTTAATGCTCGTCCCAAACTTCCCGGTCAACAGTTAACCGTCGTTCCGTGGCACCAAGATAGCGGTTATTTCGGTAAAGTCAGTGAAGAGTCACTCATACCAACCGCTTGGATCCCACTCGTGCCTGTGGACGAAGCTAACGGATGTCTACAAGTAGTTGCAGGTTCCCATCGGTTAGGTGTTGTTGACCATCACACTGAAAACCGAGAGGGTAAGTTTCTTGAGGTGATGGACGAACTGATAGAGGATTCTCGTATCATAACTTGTCCTATGGAAGTAGGTGACGCGCTGGTGTTCCATAATCTTACCCTACACCGATCCTTACCGCACACAACAAGCAGAATTGTGCGATGGGCAATTGACATCCGTTATCTACGTGACGGTGATAGTCCGGGTACAATTTATTGGAAAGACCCAGATTTTAAATGGGTTATCCGAAGCGAAACGCAACCCCTGACTACCCTCGCAGAATGGCTTGAAATGTGGTAATCCTAAGTTATAATACTGAACAGACCGTTAAGGAAGAACTGCATGATACGTGTGCCTTTTCAAGCATTATCAGACGAATTTTATCGTGTCCTCACATCTGTTGGTTTTGACGGTGATCGGGCAAAATTATGTGCAACACTATTTGCCGAGAATCAACGAGACGGTGTCTACTCACACGGACTCAACCGTTTTCCTGGATTTGTCTCAGGTTTGACAAGTAAACAGATTAACTTCCGCGCAGAACCAGAGAAAAGCGAGGGTTTTGGTGCATTAGAACGGTGGGATGGCAAGATGGGTGTAGGACTTGTCAATGCTTACATCTGTATGCAACGCGCAATGGAACTTGCCGAAACACACAGCATCGGTTGTATAGGTCTCTCAAACACGAACCACTGGATGAGGGGTGGTGCTTATGCCCTACAAGCGGCAGAAGCAGGCTACATCGGTATCTGTTGGACAAATACCGCTAAACTCATGCCACCGTGGGGTTCTGCTGAGAAAAAGATTGGAAACAACCCGTTGGCAATTGCAGTGCCGCGTGTTGATGGTCACATTCTACTGGATATGGCGATGAGTCAGTATTCAAACGGGAAATTAGAAGTTCTCCAGCATCAAGGCAAACAACTTTCTTTACCTGGCGGGTATGATACTAAGGGTGAACTAACGATTGAACCCGCAGAGATTCTCAATTCGCAGAGAGCACTACCAATAGGATATTGGAAGGGTTCCGGGTTAGCACTTGTGCTTGACACAATGGCTGCAGTCATCTCAGGTGGACAAGCCACTCATCAGATTGGGAAACAGAAATCAGAATATGCTGTCTCTCAGGTCTACATTGCCATTAATGTCACAGGTATGATGGGACAAGCAGTTTTGAAAGAAACCGTTGAGGAGATTATTAACGATTTCCATACTGCCGTACCGTTAGATGAAAATGAAAAAGTGCGATATCCGGGAGAAGGTATGATGCGTATACGACAGGAAAGTATTGAAAAGGGAGTCCTTGTAGACGAAACACAATGGCAAGCACTGTTGGAGATGCATCAAGGTGAGGTGGACTAACTGTCTCTTTGGAATCGGAGATAACTCATGTCTTTACGCGCAGGGATTGTTGGTTGTGGTGGGATTAGTCGAAGTCATGCGGCAGCTTATGACGGGTTACAAGATATTATCCTCGTCGCAATGTGCGACATCAATCACGATGCCCTGAATAATCGCGCTGATGAATACGGTATTTCAAACCGATATACTGACTATGAGGAGATGTTCGAGAATGAAACGCTTGATATTGTTAGCGTCTGTACACACGCACCTCTACATGCCCCGATTACTATTGCGGCAGCAAAAGCAGGTATCCATGTTCTATGTGAAAAACCGCTATCAGTGGATTTAGAGACAGCTGACCAGATGCTTGCTGCATGTAACAATTCAGGTGTCTATTTGGCAGTGAGTCATCAATTTCGTTTCACACCACTATTTAGGCATGCCAAATCGTTAGTTGACACAGGGAAAATTGGCGAACTCAGATCAATTCGTGAAGTAGGTAAGGGACGCGAAGCAGGTTTCGAACTGATGGAGATGGGTGTTCACTACTTTGACGAAATGGCATACTTCTTAGACGGTATTTCTTGGATACAGGCGCATATTACCTATCAAGGACACGATGTATCGGAAGCAGACATTATGCACAGCAGTGAATTGTGCAAAACTGACAGGCGTGACAACGGTACCGTAGCAGGAGATACAATGCTTATCCATATCGGTGGTGCAAGCGGTACTTATGGTATTATGGAGCTTTACAAACGCGAACAGACACACGGATGGATGATGGGACCACACCTTCTCGGATCTGAGGGGCAATTGATGATAAAACCAAACCCAAAAACAGGTATAGACGAGATGTGGTACTGTCCATTTGATGTTACGTTTGCAGCGCATACACCCGCATGGGAACAGATAAAACTTGATACATCAGCGTTTCTTATTTCTGGTAAGGAATGGAGATCTCGGCACACTATCTGGAGTGCAAAGAATATGAGAAACGCAATCTTGGACGGCAATCAGCCTGAACTTGGTGGACGCAACGCCCTTACATCTCTTGAGTGTGTAAGCGCAACTTACGTGTCTCATTTTACTGGGAAAAAAGCACATCTCCCTTTGGATGAACGGAATCACCCGCTTATTCATTCAAATTAAATTTGTCTTGGCAACTACACTAAAATAACTAACTTAGGAGCAATAAACTGAATGAAACTTGCATTCTTTGATGATTACCGACTCGGTGTGATATCAGAAAATAAAATCGTTGACATCAGCGATGCACTGAGTAACATTTCCTACCACACACCACAAGAACTGATTCAAATGGTGATTGAGGATTTTGATAGTCTGCGTTCAACAATAACGGATGCAGCTGAGAATGGCACCCCAATCGCATTAGACAAAGTCAGTTTTAAACCCCCACTACCACGACCTGGGCAACTGGTTTGTCTTGCAGGAAATTACATTGAACCAGACAGTCCTTCACGGGGTGATTTTAATGCCTTCCTCAAATCACCGACAAGTGTTATTTCTACAAAAGAAACTGTCGAACTGCCAGAAGCAGATGTAACTGTTTTTCATTTTGAACCAGAGTTAGCGATTGTTATAGGAAAAACAGCCAAGCATCTCACAGAGGAAAACGCGCTTGATTGTGTGTTCGGATACACACAATTTATAGATGTTTCAGCACGCGGTTTACCGGGAGGTTTCTTTTTAGGGAAAAGTTGGCACACTTTCGCACCGATGGGACCTATACTCGTCACCGCTGATGAAGTTGAAGATCCTAATGCACTCGGTGTACAACTATGGATCAACGATGGCTTACAACACGATTTCTCTACCAATTCAATGGCGCGATTTGTCCCAGAATTACTCGCTGAGGTTACCAACGTACTAACGCTGGAACCGGGGGATGTCGTTTCTACAGGTACACATCATGAAGCACTCACAGCGGTTGGTGACGGAGATACGGTGCGGTTAGCAATAGAAGGTTTCGGTCCAGCGTTAGTCGTTGAAGTGCACGACCCGTTAAAACGGACGACTTGGCGCGGGGAATAAAAAAGTTGACAACTACAGCGGTTTTCATGTATAATTTTAAAAATAAGGGATTTAGAACGTAGTCAGCCAAATGACAACTCGGAATGCTTTATCCAAGGTCGCAGGAAATTATTTTTAGTTTAGACAGAAAAATCCGTTCGTGATGATAAGGAGATACGATACATGAAAAAACACAGAAATATAGCGATACATGCTATCTTCGCATTTATCTGTGTGTGGATGGTAGGATGTGGAGGCTGTAATCCGGAACCTGTCCCATCAGAGATGACCCCAACTGAAGGTCCAGAAACTGGTGGCACCTCTGTCCGTATTACCGGCGAAAAATTTGATATGAAAAACGGTGTGACCGTTACCTTCGGTGGAAAAGAAGGACAAAATGCAACTGTCCCAAGTAAAACAGAAGTTACTGTGGTAACACCTGCTGGCACAGCAGGGCAATCAGTGGATGTTGTCATTACCAATAAAGGAAAACCTGATGCACCTGTAACACTCACCCAGAAATTCACCTATAAGGATGCAACACCACCGACCGTAACCCTAACCGATCCTACTGATGGTACAGTTATCTCTGAGTATGAAAATTCTTTGAATGTCAGGGATAGTCTTTCAGTGACCTTCAGTGAAGCAGTTGATGCAAATAGTGTATCAATTGAGGTTGCAGTCGCAAAGACTGAAGATTCTATGAGTGAACCCGCAGCTGCCACGATTTCCGGTACAGCAAGTGGAAGCGGTGATTCGGTAACGTTTACTTCAGATATGCCGATGCGCGCCGGACGTATCTATACTGTCACCGTCTCTGGTGCTACTGATATGGCAGGGAATACTCTCTCTTCTCCACACACTTTTAGTTTTAGTGTGACCAGTCCTGAACCGGTTGACAGGTATGTCGTTAGGGAAGAGGATATTGAGGAAGCAAATGGCGAAGCAGCGCTGAAACATATCGCTGCACGTCCTGAGATTTATGACGATGCCGAAAAGTGGACACGGTTAGTCGCAGGGAATCAGGACGATTATATCTTTGACAGGACGAGACTAAGTGTTGGACAACGTTTATGGATTAAACGCGGTCCTGCTTGGGGCGATAAATAGCCGTAAAAAAATATCATAATAAGAATTGAAAAAGCCGTGTACTTGATACACGGCTTTTTTTGTTTTCCGTTGTAGTTGTCTGAACAAGGATTTACAAGATAAGAAGATATTTGGGTTGGCGATGTTTT
>VYFM01000004.1:5397-9240 GCA_009842375.1 Candidatus Poribacteria bacterium
GTTTTTAACAGTGTTACAGGTATGCGGCAATAAGATTGGCTTCATCAATAACACAATCTTGCAAATCCTAAAATCCTGCAAATCCTGGTTCAGACAATAGGTATTCTCGTCATACATAACCAGACTTACAAATCCCTACCACAAGACTATCGATTAAAGAAAAACGGATTGACAATGCCTAATGTTTTGCCAATCCGTTTTTGTAAGTAATGTGAGATGTTTTAGGCACCATTGCCGTTTTTAGCACCATCATCGGTCATACCACCGTCGTCGGTCATACCATCATCGGCCATACCACCGTCGTCGGTCATACCATCATCGGTCATGCCACCGTCGTCGGTCATACCATCATCGGTCATGCCATCATCTTCCATTTTGAGTGAAACGAAAACGGACATACCGCCGGGTGCTTTTGTATGGCAACCAACGCAGGCTCCTGCAGCCATTTCCGCCGAGAGCATATTTATCATCGTTTTGTCTACCGCTGTTTCTGAAGCCGGACCGGTTACACCGTATTCCCAACCGTCATTAACTTCGGAATCAATTTTTGTCATCGTTGAAATCTGTGAGATAAATGTGTTGGTGGTATCCATGGATTCCTTGACAATCATAGAACCAACGGGGTAAGCTGTTCCTTCCATGTTCGCCATAGCAGCGGCGTCGTTAAAATAGATGGTGCGCGCACCCAGATCGTGAGCCTCGCCTCCAAATTCCATTACCGCTCCATCGAGCATAGTAGAATGTTCCCATGACGTATAATCAACCATCATTTCCGGTTCTGGATCTGGCATCACAGGCATTAATGCATCTTGTGTACGTTCACAAGCCACAAAAGCAATACACCCGATTAAGAGTAAGATAAGGGTTATCTGATATTTTAGCATTTTTAATGTTCCTTCCCTATAATATTATATTCGAAAGTAAATAATAGACGAAGAGTTGCAAATCTATATTGTTAGGCTCTAAAACTAAAAGTCCATTCAATTGAGTTGGTCACTCTTCAGATTCATGTACTACACAACCTAAATATAAATGATACCATAATTGTAAAAAAATATCAAGAATTTAAATGTATTCTTACATAGTTAGTTTAAGAACTGCAACCGAACTGAATAAATTAGGTTAGGATATCATCTTACTTTCGATCAGTCTGTAGAATTTCTGAATGTATCTTTTTAATATACGGATGTTTAGGTGATTGTGTGTATGCTTCTTGAATTACACGTTTAGCATCAGAAATTCGTCTGAGACGGTAATAGACCAATGCCAGTGTTGCAATATGTGCCGGTCGTTTATCAGTGGCTACAGTAGATTCGGCAAGGGCGAGTGCCTCATCAAGCGATCTGTTTTCTGTTGCGAGTAGTGAAGCTAACGCATCTTTTGGAAACGGAACATCTGGTGCAAGTTGGATTGCACGACGAAAATCTGCTTCTGCTTTATCAGACTCACCCTGTTTTTGGTAAATTAGTCCGCGCCACCAATATCCCGGTGCCCATGCAGGTTGACGTTGGATGCCCATTGTAAGTGCATTCTTTGCACCAGCAAGATCGTCTGATGCCTTGCGCAGATTTGAAAGTTGAGAGTATGTATCCATAAAGTCCGGTTCATGCTTGATGAGCGATAGAAAGTGTGATTCTGCTTCAACACTATTTCCAAGTTTTGCTTCTATCCTACCCAAATGTAGCAATGCTTGGCGCGAGGTAGGTTCTAACTCAAGAACGCGTTGATAGGTCTGTTTGGCAGAATGTAATTCGTTCATCTGCATCTGTACGTATGCGAGATCTTTCAAGGCAGGAATATATGCTGTATCCGTATTAAGTGCTTTCTGTAAAAGTTCAAGTGCTGGCTTCCCTTGCTGTTTTTCAATATACTGGTGTGCCTGACGACGATAGACTTCAGCTAACGTATGTTTATAGTGCAAACGGGCAATCTCAGTTGCTTTAGTATCACCAAGTTTTTCAAGAACATCAGCGAGTGCTTTGTAAAATAGGGGTTCAAGCGAGTTATTTTGAATAGCCCGTTCATAATAATTTCGAGCAACGTCGAATTGATCGCGTTTTGCTGCAACCTGACCTCTGCCGAAAGCAGCACTTGCAAGGGTTTTATCTAACGTTAGTGCTTCACGAAACACCGCATCTGCTTCATCAATACGGTTGAGTTTTAGCAGGACATGTCCAAGGTTGTTATAGGCAGCTGTTGTGTCTGGGTGCAGTTGCACTGCAACGATGTAATACCGACGTGCCTTCTCAAAGTGCCCTCGTTCTGTTTCAATCTGTCCTAATGCGATATACCACGAAACATGAGCTTTTTCACCTGTCCCTCTGATAGCCTGCTGAAACAACGCATCCGCATCATCAAGTTGATTATTGCGATGGTAAGCGGAGGCGAGTTTGGCTTGCACGGTCGGTTCAAGGACAAAACGTTGAGTCTGTGGTAACTCTGAAATCAGTTGCAAAGCACGTTGAAACGCCTCAATTGCACTCGGGTAATCTCCCAACTTCGCTGAGGAATCCCCTTCACCGATATATGCATTCAGAAGTTTAGGAAGATCTTTAACGAGTATCTGATACAAACGAAGTGCTTCTTCAAACTCACCCTCTTTAAATGCGTGTTGCGCTTTCTCCAGATGTTCCTGCACTTCTACCGAATATGTAGACACATCCCACCACAAATCGTTTCCAACAACAGGGACAGTAAATACCAGTAGGAGAAGACATAGGAACGTTCTAAAATGTGTAAAATTCATCGGATTATTGCGTAGGGACAATTCTAATTCTGGTGACTCGTTTTAATGCATCATCAAGGATATACCAAGGTTCTCTTGCTTTTTGCCTTGTTAACCACTTTTTAAACTCGGATTCTGCTTTGTTTTGTCGAATCATCTCTGCAATCTCATCCTTAACTTCCGAATACTCTTTCTGACGTGCAGATGTTTTCTTTATAAGTTCAACAATCTGATATCCTTCTGGAACAGTAATAGGTCCCTTACGTTCATCGGGTTCTAATTCCGTAATAATCGCACCTAACGGTGTATCTGTTGTGAGGGTTTGTGAATTGAAACTGATCGATTTCTCAGATTTGAAACTTTGCTCAATCTCATCATAAGTTTCACCGTTCTGCAAGCGTTCATGGATTTGTTCAGCGAGGTGTTTTGCAGCTTGCTCCTTTTCTTCTGATTCGTCGGATGGAACGGCTATCAGAATAGAACGGAAAGTAACCTTTCCAGGAGCAATAAACTGTGCTTTATTCTTTTCAAAGTACTGCGGTGCTAACTCGTCAATATCTTCGCTATCAACTCTATTGACAAATTGACGCTTATAATAGGCATCGTAAATAACTTGTTCATATACCCACCTCTCTAACGTTTCAATTTCTAATTCTTGTTTCTGTAATGCGTTATGGAATGTTTTTTCGGTAGGAAATCTAGCACGTATGCTTGCAATTCGTTCTGCCACCTGTTTTTTGTGATCAACAGCAGTAATTCCGATCCTTTTAGCTCCTTTTAATACCAATCTACGGCTGATGATATAATTTAATTGTTTCTGTTTTTCTATTTCAGTCGGTTCGCGTGAGAGAGGTTTATCCGTAATAGCACCAATACGAAATTCGTCTACGAGTTCGCTCTGCGTAATTGCTCGTTCATCAACAACAGCAATCACGGAGTCGATTAAAACTTGCGCAAATGTACTCCCGACAAATAGGAGAAGTAGGAAGGTGATATAAAGCATTATGTATGAAAGGTGTTTTTGTGTGTTCATGGTTTAGATATGATAGCGTAATATTAGGGTTTATGGCAAGGGATTTGAAGGGTGTGTAAAGTTTTTCGCACTAAAAATATTACAC
>VYFM01000414.1 GCA_009842375.1 Candidatus Poribacteria bacterium
GAATGAAATTGTACCTGTAGATGCTGATTATGAAGTCGTTGACCAAGTCGATGATCAAGCAATTGTTGAACTGATGACCGGGCAAGCGATACAGGATTATGTCTACTCGTTTAACCAAGGTGGACGCGTCGTTGAAGGACTGACTCTGGCAGGAATTAACGAAGCTGCCAACCGTAGAGGTGGAATACAAGTAGAAGAAATGGAATATGAAGAACTTGAGAACTCGTGGATTGCTACTGTAAAGGCAGTAGATACAGTCACCGGGTCATCTCGATGGGGGGCGTATGAACAACCGAAGAAAATGACCGGCGGTCGTCCCGACCCGTTCGCATTTACAAAAGCAATCCATAAAGCACAACGGAATGCAATCAAACAATTACTTCCTGTACCCGTAATTCGCGAAGTACTGAATTTTTATTTGCAACGTAAAGTACAAGGAGGGAATGCACAACAACAGCTAAAACCACAACCTTCGGCTGGTAACATTACGAATGCACAAAAAGCTGCGTTTGCTATTGCAGAAAAATTATCAGATCAACTTGATAAGAACGACATCACTAAGGAAAACTTTTGGAACTATGTCAAACGTAGATATAGTGTAGAATCTCGAAACGACATGTCTGAACAGCAGTGGACACAACTCTCCGCTGAACTCAAAGCAGCAGAAACCGCCCCGAACTTGTTTGAGGAACTATGTAAACGGATTAAGCAATTAGCAACTGCCAACGATCAAAGTGAAGTACCAACCGTCGAAGAATCGGATGAGACTGAAACTTACAATGAATCAGAAACTGAGCAAACAGAAACCGATGCTGCTAAATTTTAGCAGGCGAGAATAATAATGACTCTCAAAGCAGGTTCCGCTACATCAAATATCACACCGCCACTTGCGACAGCAATTCCAGGTGGGTTTCGTCCAAGATACGCGCAAAACGTTCATGACGAACTGTTCGCAAAAGCACTCGTCATTGAAAACGAGGCTACACGAATAGCACTCGTTACCTGCGACCTGATTGCCGTCACACAGAAAATGGTTGACCTTGCAAAGCAACGTATCGCTGACAGGTGCAACATAGCCCCTGAACATGTGATGGTCAACGCCACGCATACGCATACAGCAGTTGCAGTTGCTAACCTACTTGGCGTTGATGAGGATAATGAGTATACCGATTGGGTACCGCTGAAAATTGCCGATGCTGTTGAACTCGCTCTGTTGAGACAGGCACCTGCACGGGTTGGGTTTGCAAGCGTTGCTGAAAATCGTATTACATTCAATCGACGTTGGCACATGAAAGATGGTACTGTCCGTATGAATCCAGGGGTTGAACATCCCGATCTTGTAAAACCGACCGGTCCAATTGACCCTGAACTCGCAATGATGTACGTCGAAACAGAAGGTGGTACACCAATCTCGGCAGTTGCCAATTTTTCGCTTCACTACATTGGTACTGACAACGGCAGCGCACTCTCTGCCGATTATTTTGGACATTTCGACCGTCTCATGCAACGCTATTTAGGTGAGACATGTGTTTCACTACTTTGGAATGCTGCATCAGGACAAATAAACAATATAGATTTCAGCGGAAAGACAAAGTGGAAAGCAGGAGGACACGCACAGGCAGTGAAAATGGCAAATGTCCTCGCAGGACATTTCATTACTGAAATGCAGTTCATGGAGATGCATGATACCTTACAACTTAGCGGAAAAATTGATACGTTGAATTTTTCGCGAAAGCAGATTACCAATGAGGATCTTGAAGTCGCAGAAAAAGTATTATCTGTGGAAACTGGAACTTATGATGAATATGAAACCGGTCCCTTTAGTTGGGTGGTAGGACAACCAATTCCGAAAAATCTTGTTGATGTTTATGCACTTGAATGCCAACGGTTGGCGAATTTACCCAACCAGATGACTGCACCGGTTCAAGTACTACGTATTGGGGAAGCAGCAATTGTCGCACTTCCAGGGGAAGTATTTGTTGAGACAGGATTGAACATCAAATCAAAATCCGATGCGAAACCACTTTTTCTTGTCAGTTTGGCAAACGGTTATATCGGTTATATCTGCACGGACGAAGCACTAACGCAGCAAGGTGGATACGAGACTTGGGCTGCAATGTCATCCCTACCAGATGTCGGAACAGCACCAGCTATGGAAACGCTCGTCGCTTCGTTATTGAGTTAGATCCGATTTACCATAGGTGTCAACTTAAGAAAAAATTACAGGAATATTTCTTGTGAGGAGGCTTTGTCTGTCCGATTTCTTCTGTAGGAGCGACCTCCCGGTCGCGACCGGTAAATTAACGGTATGAATGCCATTTAGGCATTCCCCGGGTCGCTCTTACAGAATATAAGATGCACATAAGCAGCACCAGCATCAAAACTATCAACTGTAGCAATGTAGAATTATTTCTAAACTTTACCATAAACTACAGTGGCGTATAGATGGAAGGAATTCCTGTCTGCACAGTATCGTTATTCTGTCAAATTCACTATTATTTTGACTAACCCTCAAAGGAGTTAATTATGAAACGAATTCTCGTAGTTCTCGCGGTGATATGTCTGATTATCAGTTTTGCACAAAATAGTAATGCTAACCCAACGAATGGATTAGTACTACATTTGAGCTTTGATGATAACACAATACAAGGTGATACTGTAAAAGATCAATCTGAGGAAGGCAATGATGGAATTATTAATGGAGATGCTAAGACCGTAGATGGAAAGTTCGGTGAAGCATTAGAGTTTGATGGCACGAACGATTTTGTTGAAGTGCCATTGGTTGATTCAATTACCTTCTCCACTGGCGATTCATTGACTGTACAGGTGTGGGTAAAAACAGATGATCAACCCCCACAGAACGATGGTATTGTCGGAAACTATCGACCAAGTACAGATGCAGTATGGTTGATCTCGGTCAGTGGGGACGATGCGGCAGCAAGAGGAAAGATGGGATTCTCTCTACGGGATAAAGGACGGGCAAATAGTGCAAGTGTCCGATCTGCAGACTTCCTAAACGATAATGAATGGCATGTACTCGCTGGTGTTCGAGATCAGGAAGCAAAAAAACTAAGATTCTATGTAGATGGAGAGTTAATAAATGAAGTAGATGACAAAACGCTGGATATCAACAGTGGACAGTCAATTTGGGTCGGTGAGCACCTAAATCGATTCTATAAGGGATTGATTGATGAAGTGAAAGTATGGAATCGTCCGTTGACAGAGAAAGAACTTGAGCAATCAAGACGACAACCATCACCTGTTGATGCTGTTGGTAAACTGACGACCACTTGGGGGATGATCAAGGCAACCCGCGAGTAAATATATTAACACATACTGGTAGGCGCGCTATGTAAGAATGCTGGTCAAAGGTGTGTTGTTATCATAATCCGTGCAGATATTCTCGGCTATTTAATGCATCAACTAACGAATGTGTTGTCGGCGCATTTTCAAGCAACAAATCTCCCGTATAATTTCCTGACTTCAAATGCTGAACAATTGCCTTGAAGTCAACGTAGCCATCTTCTACTTCAGATAACACACCTTCGTCTGTCTTCTGCTTGAAATGCACCGACGTAAGATCGTCCATTTTTACACTGTTCCAAAATACTTCTGGTGGATTTAGTGTCGTACCATCAGCGAGATAGGTGTTTGTCTCATCATAAGTAAGTTTCGCACCACCTGCGACCGCCAATTTCAGGGTCAATGGTGCTGATTGACGTGCATTTTCCACCGCAAAAATCATCGGATATTCTGGCAAAAGCGAAGTGTATCGCTTTAGATTGGCAACGGCAGTATTTTCATCAATCTCATCCTCTGTATCCAAATCAACAAGACGTAACCTTGCTCGTTGTGGACATAACAGATATGCCAATTTCTTTGCCATAATCATCTTTTGATTGTCGTCTTCAATATCATTTGGTACTGACAACCAAGGGTGTGACATGGCATAACTGAGTGTCAGTCCTGATGCTTTACGGACAAAATTGGTTGCCTCTTTGAACAACTTAGCGTGTTTTGTTTCTATGATCTCATTGTTGGTAGCAGTGCTATTCCACACTTCATCGCAGATAGCCTTGAAGTCAACATCGGAGTAATCCAGCATAACAGTTTCTATGTTCTGAATAAGTTGACCGAATTCGGAGTTGCGTAGATAATCGCCTTCACGCACTTCCATATCTCTAAAACCGTTTGCACCGAATTCCACCATCAAATCTGCAAAAAGTGCTCCGTTTTCTATCTCTTTTGCCCAAATATTGGTAACAATACCAAGTTTTTCAAACATTTTGACATTCTCATGATATTTAAGGTATGATTTACAAGAAAATCATAAATTGTATTATCCATTGAAGGAAACTATATGACAAATAATTCCAAATTTACCGATGAACTGAGACAACACGCTGCACCCATCTGGGAGGCGGATCTCAAGCATCCATTTGTTCGAGGAATTGCGGATGGGAGTCTACCTGTTGAAAAGTTCAAGTTCTATCTAATACAAGATTATCTGTTCCTTTTGGACTATAGTCGTGTTTTTGCTTATGGCGTAATTAAGGCACACGATGAAGCAACGATGGCACTCTTTTCACAATTGCTCAACGAAACATTGAACACCGAGATGGATCTGCATCGTGGATATTGCGAAAAATTCGGTATCTCTGCCGCTGAGATGGAAGCTGCTGAAATGTCACCGACAACACACGCTTATACACGACACATACTTCACGTGGCACAAATCGGCACCTTAGCAGACGTTATTGCAGGTGTACTCCCGTGTCAATGGGGTTATGCTGAAATAGGCACAACACTTGCTGAACAAGGTGGTTCACCAGAACCACTCTATCAAGAATGGATAGATATGTATGCATCACCCGAATTCCTTGCTTTAGGGGAATGGCTGCGAAACCTCCTGAACGAAATAACTTATGATAGTAGTTCTGTGGACAAAGAAAGGATTCAGAGATATTTTCTACTCAGTAGTCGTTATGAATACCTGTTTTGGGAAATGGCATGGACAGAACAACCATGGCAGATTTAAACTTGACCTATAATTGGTAGGACAAAATGGAACACCGTGCCTTGTCCTAACTCACTTTCTAACCATATCCGTCCGTTATGACACAATAGGATGTGTTTGGTAATTGCTAATCCTAAACCAGTACCTCCCATCTTTCTTGCACGTCCTGTATCAACACGATAGAAACGCTCAAAAACACGAGATTGTGATTCTAATGGGATGCCGATTCCTGTGTCTTTTACATGGACAACGACCTCATTGACAACGTCAGAATTTATGCTACTTAATTCCGCTGACACCTCAATTTCACCACCATCTGGTGTATATTTAATCGCATTGTCTATAAGGTTCACAAAGACCTGCATGAAAAGCTGATGATCTACATTCACTTGTGGTAAACTTTCAGGAATATCCCAATTCAAAACTAATCCAGATTCTTCTAAAACTGGTTCAAATACGTCTAAAATAGGTTCGTGGAAAGAATTAAGATGACATTGTGATCGTTTCAATTCTACATCTCCCGATTCAAGACGTGCCAATTCCAACAAGTCTGAAACCAGACGAGATAGGCGGGCAGAGTGCTTTAGTATCTTAATGATGAATTCTTTTCGTTTTTTAGATTTGGTGGAACTATTTAGGAGTGTTTCAGCGTAACCGTGTATAGTTGTTAGAGGCGTTCGCAATTCATGCGATACGTTTGCGACGAAATCTGCTCGAATGCGCTCAAGTTTTCGGACATGGCTAACATCGTGAATTACGATAACATATTCACTCTCGGCAGCTACCGGAACAATTGTTACTTCCGCTTCAGACTCCATCAGGTTACCGAGTCGAATCTCAGCATAAGCAACAGTGTCAGTCTGTTCTGCCTCCAGAAGTAGTGCTTGTAGTTCTGGAATTCGGTTTATTTCGATCAACGCCCTACCAACATACATATCTGGTAGGTTCAGCATAACAACCGCTGCTGGATTCGCATAAGTAATCTCAGATGCTCCATTTACTAACAACACCCCTTCGTTCATATTATTCAAAATCGTTTCCAAACGTTGATTTTCAACGGAAATCTTATCTATCTGTTCATGAACTCTATCTGTCATTAGATTGAAGTTCTGTAAAAGTTGTCCTAACTCATTATTAGTGTTAACCTCTACACGCGAGGATATTTCTCCTCCTGCGATGGATTGTGTTATCTGTGTTAACTTCTTTATTGGTTTGACAATAGCACCTGTGCTAAATATTCCAATCAAAATAGCGAGTATTAAACCGACGATACCCGCATACAGCAACATCTGTTGTTGATTACCGAGAGCGGAATTAATTGTTTCCTTTGGTAGTGCCACACGGCAAAAACCGATCAACTTCTGGTTTCTTTCAACAGGAAGCGCAAAGTAACGATATTCTGTCTCTGTTGTCATACTCACACGATCAATCATCCCACTACCAAAATTTTTAGCATCCTGTACTTCCCTCCGAGTGGAATGATCGTCCATCGCGATTAACGCCCCTCCTTCTCGTTCTGTATCACCCCAAACAGTTCCATCAGTCCCAATGAATGTCAAACGTACTTTCCCCGCCTCACCAAGTCTATCAACAAGACTATCTATTTCCTCATGGGTAAAACTATCTATTTTAGGTAGTTGTTCAATCAGAAATTCTCTAGTGAGTGCTGCCTGAACTTCTAACTCACTTGTTATGCGTTTGTCAAGAACCCCCTTTAGTGCCGATCTAAGATATAGCCCCATAGAAAATAGCACTAATAACACAATTCCTATGTAACTAAGTATGAGTTGTGTCCGAATATTCATATACCTTTGCAACCACATCTTCGTATGGATTCTGACAATAATAATAACACATTTGAGAAGTTATTGACATTAAAAATAGGCTTTGCTAAACTGCAGTTATGCTTCAATTCAGCAACACATGAGAGGTTACGATGAATAAACAATATCAAGGTATTTTTGCACCTACAGTTACACCGCTTGATGAAAAAGAACGCGTTGATGAACTTGGCTTTGTAAAACAGATAAATCGGTTGATTGACAACGGTATTCATGGAATTTATCTATTAGGTTCTTCCGGTGAGTTCACGACGTTGACAAATATAGAACGGGAACGGGCAATGGATATTGCCACCAAAACTGTCGCAGGACGCGTGCCTATAATTTGCTGTGTGATGGATACAAGCACCCAGCGCGTAATCCAAAACATTGAGACGGCGCAACAATTTGGTGTTGATGCAGTCGCAGCAACCCCCTGCTATTATTATCCCTCCACAGATGATGCAGATATAATCCAATTCTATCACGCGATAGCTGCTGCTACAGATCTGCCAGTACTCATTTACAATATTCCATCTACTGTTAAAACAGCGATTAAACCGCATGTGGTTGTTCAATTGGCAGATGATTGTACCAATATCGTAGGGATTAAGGATAGTTCAGGTGATTTTATAAATAGTCTTCAACTCCTAACGAGCTTAGGGGAACGAAAGGATTTTTCAGTTTTCCTCGGATCCCATTTTCTCATAGGTGCAGCATTGCTATTCGGTGCAGATGGAGGGGTAATCTCAATATCAAATGTCGCACCCAAAGAATCTGTCGCACTATACAATGCTGCAAAAGCACGCGATATTGATGAGGTAGACAGGCTGCAGAAATGGATGGTCAAACTAAGCAAACTATATACTTATGGACAAGGTGTGAGTGGGATGAAAGCCTGCTTGGAGATTTTAGGAGTTTGCGGGGCATATACTACGAGTCCTTTATTACCTCTTGATGAGAAAGCAAAAACAGAACTCAAGGAATTGCTTACTGAATTAGGGTTATTGTCATAGACCAAATGATTGAAATACAGCCGATTCGTTCCATTCCAAATGCTACGATAGAAGTTCCCGGATCTAAAAGTTATACCAATCGTGCGTTGTTAGTTGCTGCGCTTGCAAGCGGGGATACCACATTGACAGGGGCACTCTTTAGTGATGATACGCACTATATGTGCAACGCCCTCAGAAAACTCGGAATCCATATCTCAGAAGATAAAGATCAATCCACTTTTCAAGTGACGGGAAACGGTGGAAACATTCCTGTTGATGGTGCGGAGTTATATATTGGGAACTCTGGCACTACCTCACGTTCGTTGGTGAGTTATGTTGCTCTCGGACACGGAAAATTTGTCATTGATGGTGACGAACCGATGCGTCGTGGTAGACCAATTTCGGATTTGCTAAATGCGCTGACGCAGCTTGGTGTTTCGGCACATTCAAAATTTGCTAACGGTCATCTTCCTGTTGTTGTACATGCAAATGGGATTGAAGGTGGAAAAACACATTTAGACGCAAGTAAAAGCAGTCAGTTCTTGACATCGTTGATGCTCATCGCTCCCTATGCTAAAAACGGTATGGAGATAGAAGTTATCGGTGAACTCAAAACCCCTTATATTGACATCACAATGTCCGTTATGGAAGCATTTGGAGTAAAGGTTCTAAACAAAGATTACGGATATTTTCATATTGAAGATGGACAGCAGTATCAACCATGTTCTTACCATATAGAACCAGATGCTTCCAGTGCATCTTACTTTTTCGCAGCTGCTGCGCTCACTGGTGGGTCTGTTACCGTCAGGCATTTACATACCGATTCCGCACAAGGCGATGTCCAATTTGTACGTGTCCTGGAACAGATGGGGTGTGAAGTAACTGAAACTGGTTCAGGTATTACGGTTAAAGGTCCGCATCAGTTAAAGGGAATAGATGTGGATATGAAAGATCTATCTGATACTGCGTTGACTCTCGCAGCAATTGCCCCATTTGCTGACAGCAAAGTCGCTATCCGAAACATTGAACATACGCGCTGGCAGGAGACTGACAGAATTCACGCTATGGTTACGGAACTTCGGAAGTTAGGTGTATCTGTAGTTGAACATAAGGATGGGTTGGAAATTTCACCATCTCCCATAATACCTAATGCAGTTGATACTTATAACGATCACCGTGTAGCGATGGCGTTTTCGCTAATTGGGGTAAAGGTGCGCGGAATTCGGATTAATAATCCAGAATGTGTGAGTAAGACATTTCCAAATTATTATGAAGTGTTGAAAGGACTTTATTCTTGATTCTCTGTTAGAAGGTTGTCTGCACACTACGTGGACCGTTGATGATACATACTTAAT
>VYFM01000587.1 GCA_009842375.1 Candidatus Poribacteria bacterium
ATTAAAGTCTTTATATAACTATAATACGATATTTACAGGGAAAAAGCAAGTTATATCCATAACATTGCGGATGTTGCTTGAAAACCGTATAATACTTTAGGCGATTTCTTGTGAGAAAAGTCCTCTTTTCAAACACTGCTTAGACCTTCAAAAATTTGACAAAAAATGAATTTTCTGATAATATTCACTCCCATAATTTTTTGAAAATACGAAGTTAGTGAACATTTACATCTCATGACAATCGATGCCCTACAAGATATTATTTCACGCTGCCACCGACGGCACGAGAAGCCACTTAAGCAACAGAAAACAACCTCAGAACCTCCGCTTTACAAAGGGCTTCCTTACTATTACAAAGTTTATTGTGCACACAAATACCCTGTGATGCTTCAAGACCTGGAGGCGGCAGGTATCTCTTTTATGCCGATAGGGCAGGCTCCTGGAACCGACCGTCCCCCGCGGAATTTTGGAGGAAAAAGGTTCTTGAAACCTCAACAAGCAACGGACTGGGATGCCATCCGATTGCATAGGTCGTGGGGAATTCAAGTGTATACAGGTATGCCCTCAGCGCGTGATGGCGCGCCATGGCATGACATTAACTTTAAATATGAGGCACTCTGTGCTGCACCTGATGCTGTTCTCACTTGCGTTCAAGCGCTTGTTAGCAGTGTTGCGAACCCATTATTGACAATATCAAAGTCCGGCGGACTCCGCTTTTCTTGCCGGATACAGGGATACCTGCACCCAAATACCGAGCAGGAACGATTGTCCGTCTATGAACAGACCCAAACAGTAGAGAATCCGAACTCACATCAAGCATATATTGAAATTTTGGGTGAGAAAGGATACAATTGCTGGGATGCACGCTATGAAACTCTGCTTGGAGATCTATTAGATCCGCCTGTGATTTCTAAAGAGGTTTTCTTCGCACCTATTGATGCGCTTCGCGCTGCACTTCATGAATCTGATCCTCAAGGCGGACAACACAAGGACAGTATCCTTGACGCGCCATACTCTCTCGGATCCTGCAAACTTGACCTCGCCAAAGAAGCATTTCTCAAACTCGGTTTTTCTTATATTAAACAAGAGGATGGATTTCATTACTGGAGCCGACGAGATGATGGAATTGGCAGCGCAGAAGTATCATTATGGGAGAGCGAAGGTGGCGTGTGGGTACGTGCTTCCACGTCTGATGTGGGGCTGCCTACGGAGGCAACACTCATAACAGATGTTTGGAACGATACAGGCATTCTACCGCCGATTCCCGCGACGGGACTCCCCATAGATGACAACGTGATCTCCGTGCGGGAAGGGAAACTCAGCCCGCTGGCAATAAAACGTCTTCCTTCAGTATTACATAAATCAAAACCCTCCGAAAAAATTGATAAAACACGAGAAGAAATCAGCGTTCAGGTGCAGCGTGCTTTTGATAAGAACGTGCGCGTTCTTGGGTTTATTCCTGATACAGACTCAGAAAAATACTTTGAAGTAGAATCCCTTCTGCAGGATGGTGAGGTCATCTGTTTAAACTTGCAAGATGCTGAGCTTGCAGCAGAAGCAGAACGATTTTTTCAAAATCGGAATATAGGATCGGTCGTACGTTGGCGGGATCGAATGTCCCTATGGGATCAGGTGAAAGATATTCCCGTTGACGAGCGTATGGCAACTCCCTTTCAACGTGGAAATGTCTGTGAAGACGCTGAGCGGTGTGAAGCTCTTGAGAAAAAGGGTGGAAATCCGAGCAAAAGTATCTGTCCGCAGTGCCGAGTCTATACAGCATGTCAGGAGCGTGGCTATTTATCACAACCCTCCACATTACAAGCTGCCAAAGTACAAATTACAAAGGATCATCGGCTGTTTTTGGATCCACAATACGCAAAAGTAGCCGAACAATTTCTTGAAGCGCGCGATAGAACACAGCGGCTTTGTATCGTCAACGCTACGAGAGATCACAGACTTTTCCTTGGATGTGAACTATCAAAAACCACGTTGAAGGAATGGATTGCTAACTGGCAAGGTGATGCTTTAGGAAACTTCGCCACAGTTCTATTGAATGCATTGGAAATCAGAAACAAATCCCATGACAACTTCATCAAACGCCTCCGGACAGTAATACATACATTTGAATGGTTAGAAGAAGAACTCATCCAACAGATGTGCCACGTCAATGTACGGGGCAAGGTGGTCGCACGAGGGATTACTGATACAGAGACTGGAGAAGATTTAGCACGTTGGACAATCGAATTTGAGCAAGGCACCTCTGCTTATATTCCTTTGGATGGCGCGGCTGCGGATAAACTGGCGACACAAGAATTGCCCTATTTTCAACTCCACACTTTTGTGCCTAACGAAGACATCAAAATCCTGATGCCGATAGCGGATGCTGTCAGGTTGGGTATCTTGGACGCGTCGACTGTTGAAAACATTCAGGAGTTCCCAACGGTTTGTCGAAATCCAAATTGGACGTTATGGCATCAACTCAAACATTTCTTTACACATTACACGAGGGATGCTGATGCACCGATGCGATGGGAGAACGAAGTTCTACAGTTCTGGGTGGTGCCTGTATTACATCCGAGTATTAGACGCCTTTTGGTTACCGCCCCGGTTCTCAACGAACATCTACGGCGGACATTTTTAGATGAGGAAATTGAGAGACTTCATCCACAACCAGTGGCATGGGTTCCTGGAAACCACATTTTTCAGATTCGCACCAGTATCTATCCACGGAGGACAATTGTTGACACCAACAACACTTGGGACGTTTTCGGGATTTCCAAGACTGGGCAACACATTTTTTGGAGAATCCAAGCTGAGGTTGAAAGGGACCCAAATATTAAGCATGGGATTATAGTCCATCCTCATGCAATTGAACAGTTGAAGGATATCAAAAGCCATGAGAACGTCTGTTTCCTAACAATTTATCGAGAGACAGAAGGATTAGAAACCGCTTTTCAAGAAGCACAAGTCATTTGGATGGTTGGCATGCCTGAGATAGTACCACGCGGTATTTTGAAACGCACTCAGATGTTGTTCGGAAACGACGAAGAACCCCTCCATTATGAAATGGAGCCTGAGTCCTACCGTTACAAAGACGAACGCGTCCAAAGTGTTTACGAAATAACGGTCCTCCGTATATTCACAGAGATTATAGAATTGGCTAAGTTGAATCGTTTGACAAACAAGAAAATCATGTTGATTACGGGTTTTCGGATACCTGAGATCACCGACAGACCAGAAACCCTCCTTTTCGACTGGGAAGATTTTGATGTTGCTGGTGGGTTAGACAAACTTGCTGAGGTGATAGCGACACGCCAACGTTTTGAAGCGGAACGCGACAAACTGACGGCTGAATCCAGCAGAAAAAAGGTAGAAACGGTTCTGGGGTGTTCCCCAAGACAGGCGAACCGAGTGTTGCAAAAGATGAGGGGCGGGAAACTTGCCCGAATTCCTTTCCGTGAACAAATCCTCACACTTCTCGCTGATGGAGAGAAAAAAACACCGGAAATCGTTGAGTCGATTCAAGGACATCCAAAAGCAATAAATACAGAACTGACGCGCCTTGTAAACACCGGCGATATTGTAAAGATCAAACGAGGTGTATATACACTGCCAGAGATGTAGAATGGCTGCTGTCTTAATACTGATTAGAATTGAAAACTGATTCCTGCCTGCAGATTTAACGGGTTTCCCGGTGTAAAATGAATTTCCGACACAGGATCGGTCTCATTCCTTAAGCGTGATTCTGTGTCAAACTGTGCTTCGTTCCAATCGACATCAAAAAGGTTTTCAACAGTGACAAAATACTTGAAAGGAACGTACGTATAAGAAATCCCAAGATTCACCAATGTGTATCCTTCTGCGGTCAAGCTACCGTCCTCGTTGGCGGGTCGGTCGCCGATATACCGATAACGTAAACTGACATCCCAACCTGAAGGGTGCATAGCAGTTACCCCTCCCGTTGAAGTGATACGCGGCGCAAGAGGAATTTGATTCGCATCAGCAGGTTCATCAACGTACTTCCCTTGCGACAAGTTCACGTCTGCGTCTACCCATAGCCATGAAAGAATTTGTCCACGTCCTTCAATGTCAATACCAACCCGCTGTGATTTACCGCTGATTTCTGTTTCACCAGCATCGCCCACAAAAACTAATTCTTCGTCTAATCCCAGCCACCAGCCAGCAAACCCGATATTAATTCTGTCCAAAAACTGGTAGCGAGTGCCGAATTCAGCACCAATCGCGCGCGGTAACGTGCGAATTCCAACGTGTTCTCGATTGAAATTCATCTGTGTTAGACGTTCATTAATTTGGTTTTCACTCAAATCCTGACGCTTGAATGTTTGTTCTAAGTCCGAAATCGTCTGCTCAATCACTACATCACGGGCATCGTTGGAGTGGAATCCGGTGCCGAAGTTTAGGAAAACATCAAGCGATTGGATCGGACTAATAACCATATTGAACTTGGGATTGAGCATTGCTTCCTGTGCATATCCCGAAGCATGGGGTAAGTTGACTGTTTGATCAGACGATGTGTCAAGACGGTCTTCAACATTAAAAGTGAAGTAGTCCCCGCGCAAACCGAGTTGAAATCGGAGTTTCGGACTGATGATTAATTCTTCTTGTGCCCAGAGAAACAGGTTACGTTCGATAATACCTGAATCTACCCTTTGGGTTAACCGCCTGCGGTTAGGACTATGCCAGAGACTGACTGCAATGTCATCAGCACGAAATCCGCCACCGAACGTTGTATTTGCCTGTATTGAATAGATAGATTGAATAAGGTTATATTCGGTATTCAAGCCAACAATGGTACGGTCATCTGTTTGCTCAATCATGTCTCCGTTTTCAGGGTCGTTGAGAAAGAATGTAAAATTTGAGAACAACTTGAAGTTATACTGACAGAAATAGGGTTGAAATATAAAACTGCTGTTGTCTTTACTTGTTGTGGTATAAATTAAATTGAGATTTTGTCTACCAGTTTGTCCGCCTTCAAGGTCGTCAATTGTCCCGAATCGTGAAATCAAGCTACTTTCAACAGCGCGTTGCGGAATCTGTCCAGAAGCGTCCCATGCGGAACTAAAAGAACTTGCTGAAACGGAAAGTTTGCTTGTTTCATTTAGATCCGTGCGAAATTTTCCGAAAAGATTTAATCTCTGGAAATCTTGGACACTTTCAACAGGACCGTCCGTATTGTAAAACTGCCCTGCGAAATAGGCATTTTGATGTTCACTGATAGTAGGTATCTGGAACATTCCAGTGAATTTTTGGGTGTTAAATTCGCCTCCTTCGATTTTGAGCATATTTCCATCAATTTTATCTTTGGTGCGGAATTGGACTGAACCTGCGGTGGAGAAATTGCCGTATCTGGCAAAGTATGGACCTTTGAAAACATCAATTGATTCTACTAATTCAGGTATAGCAAAATGTATGTCTGCATAGCCCTGACCGTGTCCATGTGAAACCATATTCACGGGAACGCTATCAGATAGGATGGCAACATCTGTGCCGTGGTCAGCATCAAACCCGCGTAAGAAAATCTGCTCAGCTTTACCACCACCTGCGTGTTGTGCGATAACAAGCCCTGGTGCCAGTTGAAGCATATCTTGTGCTGTGCTCACAGGGCGAATGTTTAAGTCAAAATCTCGGATAGACCGTGAAGAACCGGTTGAGTAGACGCGTTCACCTGTGACTAAAATTTTTTCAAGCTCAGTTACTTGATCAGAAGATGCAGAGTCACTTTTAGTTTCCACGCTGTCATTCTGCGTCATGTTTTCTTGTGCCTTGGATATGGTAGAGAAAGACGATAAAAAGAGTAATAGGGTTATCAGTAATTGAACGGATGATAAAACGATTTTTTTCATAAACTTTCCTTTACTACATTACCTCTTGATTGAGAATTTATCGTGACACCAAAAATAATGGGACTATTATGTTATAATATGTTCTGCCATCGGAAATTCAGACCACTACCTAAGATAAGATTGTGATATAATATCACCCCAAACGAAAAGGGGTATCCGATGGCAAAACGAAGAAGATTCACTCCCGAATTTAATGCTGAAGTTGTGCTTGAGGCACTGAGCGGTCAAAGTTCACAAGCGGAACTGTGTCGCAAACATAACCTCAGCAATGTTCAACTTTCAAAGTGAAAACGCCAACTTCTTGAAAATGCAGCGACCCTCTTTGAACCTGCTGATAAGCAGACGAATGCGTCAAAAGAGTGTATTGCTCAACCTGAACAGCTTGTTGGTAAATTGACCCTGGCATTGGACATCCAAAAAAGCTTCAACCTTGCTGAGTTGACACCAGCTAAAAAACGCGAGATCGTAGAAACTACGTAAACCGATTACTCTGTGCGACAAATATGCAAAACACTTGGTTTTAATCGTAGCAATATCTACTATCAACCGAAAAAGGATCCTTATGAAGTGTTGCTTCAGCAAGAAATAGAAAAGTTATCCGCACGCTATCCAAGATATGGTTATAGGCGTATCACAGAAATGCTTTTGCGTATGGGATAATCGGATACCGACGCGTCGCACGATTGATGAAATCAGCTAATCTGTTGGTTCCTGCCAAACACACCTGTCAGACTACTAAATCTTTTGACTCTCCGTGTTAACGGAGCAACCGACTTGATAACCTTGACATTTTTCGGAGGGATCAGGTCTGGGTTGCGAATGTTGCTTATGTTTAGCTCAAAGGACACTTCGTCTATATTTCAGTTCTCATGGATGTATTTACTCAAATGATAAGAGATTGGCAACTGATCCGACTTATGACACAGTTTCTGACATTGAGACCCTTACAGCATGCTTTATATCAAAGTGTTCCTGAGATCCATTATAGTGATCATGGAGTTCAGTATCTTTTAAACGACTATATTTCTATACTCACCGACTATGGAATTGAGATTTCGTTAGCTCATAGAAGGTATCCTTGGGAGAAAGGTATGCGGAACAGAACCTATTCAAACTCTCAAGAAGGAAGAAGTTCACCTGAATGATTATGAGGATATAGCTGATGCTAATACGCACATTGAACATTTTATTCAGCAAGTGTCCAACCAGAAACGACCTCACTCGGTATTAGATTATTTAACACCTATTGAATTTGAACAAAAAACTTGTCTTAATTTTATGAAATTATGGTCTGATAAATCGATGACACTTCAATGCTTTATATTGATTGTATGTCGTTTTAACATAAATGAGAAATATCAGTGTAACTATTAATGGAAACTCGCTTCAAACTGGATACTTGGCACGGGTTTTGTTATATTATTGGGTTTTAAGTGTTGCCCAAGTCATAGCAAGTTTACCAGTGGCTTCCACAGCAGTTACTTGGGTTTCCATTACCGATGCGATTTCGGTTTCACTCAGTGCACGGTCATACACTCGCACTTCATCTATCTTTCCTTTGAAAAGATATTCATGATTAGCGCGTTCATTTGCGCCTGCCCCGATGAGAAATTCCTGTTTTGTATTGAGCGTAGGCTGCGCGTCAACTTCTCCAACAAGTTCACCATTTACATAGAACTTCTGTTTCCCATCCGCGTAGGTGCCAGCAAGGTGGTCCCATTCACCCAGATTGATAGCGGGACCTGTAATAGGGGCCCATCCATTCCCAATTCCAGTCCAAAACTGCCATTTATTGCCGGGTTCAGCGTAGATGATATATCCACTGACAGGAGGTTCATCACGACCAGAAATAACAGCGCGATGGCCTCCACTCCCCGGTTCCACGTTTGCCCAAGCAGCTATGGTGAAGGTTTCTTGATTGAGAGCCTTATGGTAGGGGACATTGACTTCGTCTCCTGCTTGATCAAATTCAAGCGCTCCACCGAAGTATCCATCCTTAGTCCATTGCGGATCTCCGATCAAGGTTCCATCGTGTCCATTACCACTTGAGTCGCTTGCGGTGTCTCCTGTTCCATCATCAAATGCCCAATAGGCTACAAGGCCATCGGTGACAGCGTGTGTTAATATCGGCAGTCCCAAGAGACCAACACATAATGTTATTACAAACATCAAATTAATAGATTTCATTTTCAATTCCTTTCTGTTTTATAAACAGTTGTTCATTTTATAGGTTTACGTAATTATTATCTTTTGCAAAGAGCACATATAAGTCCTTATTAACCAAGCGTTTTTGCGATTATCCCTTAAAAATAAGAAAGTTTACTTAGAAGAAACAACAAACGATATGCGTAAAAAGTCAGTTATTCTAGTATAACTACTTGGCTTTGAGGTGTCCCCAAGTAACAGCAAGTTTACCAGAGGCTTTAATATCTAATGAATCACTTTTCATTACTGCAGCAATTTCTTTTTTATCCAGTGCTCGGTTGTAGAGCCGCACCTCATCAATTATTCCCTTGAAAAGATATTCATGATTAGCGCGTTCATTTGCGCCTGCCCCGATGAGGAATTCCTGTTCTGTATTGAAGTTAGGGTTAGAGTCCTTTTCTCCTACAAGTTCACCATTCACGTAAAACTGCTGTTTACCATCAGCAAAAATACCAGCAAGATGATCCCATTTACCAAGATTTACTGCCGGTCCCTGAACGGAAACCCACGGTGTCGCTCCATCGCCAGTCCAAAACTGCCATGTATTGCCGGGTTCTGCATAAAAAATATGTCCACTAGTAGGGGGTTCATGACGATTAGAAACAACAGCACGATGTCCTCCACTCCCCGGTTCCACATTTGCCCAAGCACATATCGTGAAGGTTTCTTGATTGAGAGCCTTATGGTAAGGGACATTGACTTCGTCTCCTGCTTGATCAAATTCAAGCGCTCCACCGAAGTATCCATCCTTAGTCCATTGCGGATCTCCGATCAAGGTTCCATCGTGTCCATTACCACTTGAGTCGCTTGCGGTGTCTCCTTCAGTTTCATTCAAATCCCAGTACGCAACAAGTCCTTCCTCTACAGATAGAACTGGCAATGTTATAAAGCTTGATGATAAGAGTAAAGTGATTATCAAGGTTGTAGTTTTCATGTGTTCTCCTTCATTCATTTTAAATTTAACAGCGCATTCTGGTAAATACTATAATGTTACAATAAAACATTATAGCATTTTAGTTATAAATAGACAATTATAATTTATATTTATACTTAATAATAATTAAGCCTATATATGACTATAG
>VYFM01000429.1:0-7465 GCA_009842375.1 Candidatus Poribacteria bacterium
ATATTTTGTAGCGCAAACTAAAAGTTTGTGCTACATAAGTGGCAACTTAGGTTATAATATGAAAATAACCTAATGTGCGGGTAGACATAAGCATTATTCTGCGTATTCTCCGCGCTATACTTAAAGGAATATATTATATATGGGCAACCGGATATATGAGAAACTTGCTGATGAAGACCTGATTGCACAGAGTCCTATACTTGTATTCGCTGCAGATCCGTTGGCATCAGCAGGAATAAAGGGGCTTGGACAAGTCCAACATCCAAAACCGCACTATCGTACGCATGCGGAGTTTTTACAGCTGCAACGCGACCTCGTCGCAGATGGAAAACTTGACGGTCTATTGATGACACCTGCAGATTCAGAGACACTTGCACTTGAAGAAAACCTATTTGAAAACACGCCTATCACACCAATTGTCCGTATGAACTCTGAAACCGCTATTTGGAACCCCCGTTTTGGGGTTTATACCTCGCGTCCTTCAATGCCTTTTCAAACAGTGTTTCCAGAAGACATGCAAAGGTATTGTGAATCACTAATCGGTCCTGCCCTTGAATGTAAAGTCAACCTTGGTTTATATTCTATTACACTCAATAATGATCCTATTGTTGACGAACGGATGCTGCAGGCTTATGTGCAGTTTGCACATGTTGTTGGTGAAATTGAGGGTTTCGACCATCTGTTAGAGGTGTTTTTACCAAATGTAAAATTACCGGGAATGGATGAGGAAAAACGTGGTATGTACGTCGCTGATTCTATTGTTCGTACGATGAGTTATCTACGCAAACACCAACGTCCACGTTTTATCAAGACTGCTTACACAACCTCGGAAGTCTGGACAGAATTATGCCAATTTGATACGACGCTCGTTATTGGGGCGTTGGGTGGTCCAAGACAAAATGCACGAAGCACTTTTGCCCTTGCACATAACGTAGTGCAAAATGGTGGACGTGCCATTCTATTCGGACGTACAATTTTTGGGGAAGATGACCCGATTAGTTTTGTTCAATGTCTCCGTCGTGTACTGGATGGTGAGTCTGATCCGCAAACTGCACATGCAGATTATCAGAAACAGATCCGAACGCAAGGTTAATGCTTCTTATTTTGTAGGTTGGGTTTCGCTAATGTTTAATCCGACCTACACTCTATTGGTCTCAAAATGTCGGTATATTCCTCTGAAAAACCGCGAGTCCTTCTTCTCTTACCTACGCGAACCTATCGCGCAACAGACTTTCTTGATGCCGCACGAAAACTTGATGTAGAGGTGGTTGTTGCCTCAGAGGAACCTGCAACAACTGCTGACCTCTCACCAACAGATACGTTGGTACTTGACTTCCGAGATTCAACGACTGCCACACACATCATCACTAAATTTGCCTCTACAAAACCGATTGCAGCAATTATCGGTGTTGATGATGACACCACAATTCTCGCCACAACTGCGTCTGCAGCACTCGAACTTCCGCATAACCCAATATCCTCAGCAGAAGCGTCACGCGATAAGTACCTTTTACGGAAGACTTTGTCGGAACAAGGTGTGCCTGTTCCGAAATATAAACGCTTTTCTATCCACGATGACATTACCGAAATATGCACACAAATAGATTTTCCTTGTGTGATCAAACCATTATCCCTTTCTGCAAGCCGTGGTGTAATCCGAGCAGATAATCCAAAGCAATTTACACAGGCTTTTGAGCGGGTTACTAAACTTCTCCATTCCGTAAAGGAAACCAGAAGTACGAACTCTAACAGTGAGAAATTCCAATATCTTATCGTTGAGGATTATATTCCGGGTATTGAGGTAGCATTGGAGGGTATCCTCATAAATGGAGAACTCAAAACACTTGCCCTATTTGATAAACCTGATCCGCTTGAAGGTCCGTTTTTTGAGGAGACTTTGTACATTACACCTTCGCGTTTGTCAACAGAAATTCAAGACGAGTTGCATCGCGCTACAGCACAGACTTCTGCTGCTCTTGGATTACGACACGGACCCGTGCATGCAGAATTACGTTATAACGAAAAAGGGGCGCATCTGATTGAAATTGCTGCGCGAACGATTGGTGGACTCTGTTCACGCACGTTGCGGTTTGGTACTGGGATGTCATTGGAAGAACTGGTTATCCGACATGCAATTGGACAACCGATTGATACTTTCAACAGAGAAAAGCAGGCAGCTGGGGTAATGATGATACCTGTTCCGAAGGCTGGTATATTGGGTGAAGTGCGTGGGAAAAAGAAGGCACGTAACGTTAACGGCATTGAGGAGGTTAACATCACGATTCCTGTTGGAGGGGAGGTAGTACCTTTGCCAGAGGGGGACAAATACCTCGGGTTTATCTTTGCTCGCGCGGAGTCACCAAGGATAGTGGAGGAATCATTACGTGAAGCGCATGGACTTTTGGATTTCGTGATATTGTAGCAAAAATCGGATATTCCAAAGACAGTAAGATTAGTTCAAGTGTGGTACAAACTGGGATTATTAGCGTTTCTTCAATCTAAGAATGATTTTAGGACAGAGCAATTTAGGTTAGATGACATTGTTTTATCGCGCACCAGTTACCCCAACTGCCTTACGAACCTTTCTCATAATCGGCACAGCGAAATCACGTGCTTTCTCCGCACCTTTCTCAAGCACCTTGTCCAATTCAGTACGATTTTCCATCAACGAATTATATTCTTCCCGTTGAGCAGAAAATGTAGCCTCTAACAATTCAAAAAGTTCCTTTTTCATATCGCCATAAGCAAGTCCACCATCAAGATAAAGTTGTCGTTTTGCAGTAACTTCCTCCACATCAGCAAAATGCCGATAAATCGCAAAAACATTACAATCATCAGGATTCTTCGGTTCTTCAGGACGTTTAGAATCTGTCACGATACGCATGACCTGTTTGCGAACTTGGCTTGACGGCGCAAAAATTGGAATGACATTGTTATAACTTTTACTCATTTTTCTGCCATCAAGTCCGGTGATCGTCATCACCTCTTTCCGAATAACTGCTTCTGGAACGACCAACACCTCACGATAAGTCTTATTAAATAATATTGCTACATCACGAGTAATTTCAAGGTGTTGTTGTTGGTCAAGTCCAACAGGAACAACGTGTGATCCGTATAACAATATATCTGCCGCCATTAAAACAGGATATGTATATAATCCTGTGTTAATGCCTTTATCCTCTTCTCGACCTGCGGAAACGTTGTCATCCACTATAGTTTTATAGGCGTGCGCGCGGTTTAACAACCCTTTCGCTGTAAAACAGGCTAACACCCACGCCAACTCAAATACCTCTGGAATGTCAGATTGACGGTAGAAGATAACATCATCTGGATTTAATCCAAGTGCTAACCACGTTGCGGTTACCTGATATGTTAAATCTTCCAATTCCTTCTTGTTTTTTACAGTGGTGAGCGCGTGGTAATCAGCAATAAAATAGAGTGCTTGGTAATCTTGTGCAAGTTCAAGGGCAGGTTTGATCATACCGAGATAGTTCCCGATGTGCGGCTGTCCTGTCGGTTTGATTCCTGTTAAAGCGATCTGTTTCAATTCCGTTCTCCTTAGTTTGTTCTATTTCAATTATACTCTGCAGAGACTGTGATGTCAACCGGACCTATGAATGACAACATTATCACCTATTTTTACTCCTAAAGACGCTTCGGCGTTTCCTGTATTTATGGCAATTTCTAACAATCCAAAACTATTGATTATTGCAAGTACTTCCCCGACCTCAGATTCAGTATAAGAACTATTCAGTTTCTTAAGGCGGATGTTTTGAATTCTGATTTCAAATTTTAGGTCATCTACGTCCTTAGTAAGCGTGATTTCCAAGGATGTATTTTGTGCAGAAGAAAACAAAAATGATGAAAAGATGTCTTCAGATATATTTGTTGTCAAATTACCAAAACTATCTATTTTGATTATTTCGCCTGTCAATGTATCATCTAAATATTGAACCGTGGGGATTGGAAGTTGTTCAATATTCTGGATTGGAGGTCCGATATGTGCAAGTGATACTCCAAGTGATAAGTGCGCAGCTACTGGTGCAAATATATCCCTACCGTGAAAAGTATTGCTAACTTGTGGCAAATGGTAGGCAGGATTTTCAATGATTACGGCATTTGGTTTATGATAGTCTACATCGGTTTCGATATTCTGTAGTAGATACGTCAAAACACCATTGTTTGGACAGACAAAGAACGCGTTTTCAGTTTCACAAACTATCGCTTGCCGATCACTACCAACACCCGGATCAACTACGATGACATGTATTGTTCCTTTTGGAAAGTAACGGTATGCTGCGTTGATAGTAAAAGCAGCTTCGTGGATATTTTGCTGAGAAACATCATGCGTAATGTCAACGATCTGTGCTTGTGGATTAATGTTTAGGATGACACCTTTCATCACACCGACATATACATCGCTTGTACCGAAATCAGTGGTTAAGGTGATGATGCAAGAGGTATTTTCCATAGTAAAACGATCACAAATAGGTGTTTAATTACCTGATATCAGGAATGAAAGAGCGCGCCTTATTAGCGCGCATAAATTGAGAACTATAAGACCTTATTTCAATGAACTACAGATTTTCCTGCATCCATGCAAAACTTTTTCGTTGACCGGTGCCGTCGTTCTCTCTACCTTCATATTCACAACACCAGACTCCATCGTAACCTGCATCACGTAAACATTGTATCGCCTTCGCGAGATCGATTTCACCTTCACCGAGTGCTTCACCGCGATAATTTCCGCGAGAACCTGTTCCGTCTTTCAGATGCGTGTGTAATGTCCACGGGGCAATAATTTCATAGTATCTACCAACCGTCTCTAAATCATGACCTGCCCAACGATAATTCATGGTGTCCATATTTGCACCGACATGTTTTGAACCCACACGTTCAAACAGTTCTACTTGCAGATCCCCATCGTTGGTAACCAAACCGTGGTTATCCACAGCAAGATACACATCATCCCGTTCAGCAAACTCAAGACATCGTGTTAAACATCCTGCCATCGCTTCAACCCAACGGCTTTCTGGCACGGAATCTTTCATTGATCCGCCTTCGGTGCGAAGGACTGATGTGCCAACGCGTTTTGCAATTCCTGCAATACGTTCCATCCGTTCAACCTGGGCGCGGATAGTGTCTTCCTCTAATACAACAAAATCGTTCCCTGCACCAAGTGCTGAAACCTGTAAACCGTAAGATTCAACCTGTTTTCTAACATTCTCTGCATTTTTATCAGGATCAGCACTGTCCGAATTCCAAACATCTCCGATCGAAAGTTCAACGTATCCGAATCCAGTTTCACTTGTGAATTTTAGAAATTCGTCAAGTGTTTTACCCGCATAGTTGTAGTGAATTAGACCAAGTTTTGACATGATTTAGTTATTTCCCTTTCAAAAGAATCGCTTGAATTTTAATAAGTTATTATGCTATAATACCTATATTAAGAGATTACTGTCAAGCAGTTTTTATGTGAATGCTTAAAGGACAACGGGGAAAATAATGGAGAACTATAACCCACTTACCGATCCTAAGTTATCTGCTATCTATGAAAAAGTTAAAGCAGAGGAGCGACTCTCTTTTGAGGAGGGAGTAACGCTTTACGAAAGTACGGATATTACCGGAGTCGGTTTTATCGCAAACTATGTACGCCAACGCATGAATGGCAATGTTGCGTATTTCAACATTAATCAACATATAGATTATTCAAATGTATGTATTCTTCATGCAAGATGTCATTTTTGTGCCTTTGCTCGTAAAAACATGCAAACAGAAGGCGCGTGGGAGATGAGTGTTGATGAATTTTTAGATAAAGCGATGTATTCTATTGAACATGGCTGTACCGAAATTCATAGTGTTGGTGGTCTACATCCGAAATTACCTTTTGATTATTACCTACAGATTATCCGTGGACTCAAAGAACGGATGCCTGATGTTCACCTAAAATTCTTTACTGCTGTTGAAATTCATCATTTCTCACGTATATTCAAAATGTCCATAGAGGAGGTGTTGACACAACTCCGTGAGGCAGGTTTAGATTCACTTCCTGGTGGTGGTGCTGAAATTTTTGCTGAAGAGACACGAGAGAAGATATGTCCCGGCAAACTGAGTGCAGAAGGTTGGCTCGAAATTCACGGCATTGCTCATAAACTGAATATCCCGACTAACGCTACAATGCTGTATGGACACCTTGAAACTAATGAGGATAGGGTTGACCACCTCATACGACTACGAGAACAACAGGATAAATCGGGTGGTTTCGTGACCTTTATCCCGCTGGCATTTCATCCAGCTAATACGCGTATGGCATATCTGCTTTCAACGACTGGATTAACCGATTTACGGAACATCGCTGTATCACGTCTGATACTGGACAATATACCACATATAAAAGTATATTGGATTATGACTGGATTGAAAACTGCACAAATTGCTCTAAGTTTCGGTTCAGATGACATAGATGGCACGGTTACAGAGGAAAAGATTACACACATGGCTGGGGCAGATACACCAGAGGCTGTTTCAGTTGATGCCCTCACACGTCTCATTGAAGAAGCAGGTTATATTCCAGTAGAACGCGATACACTATACAATGAAATCATTCGTGAGGGAAAAAGGTGGATCAGAAAAGCTGCTTGAAAATCGGTGCAGTATCCTACTTGAACACTAAACCGCTTATTTATCCCTTATTGAACGGACAGCTTCTAACACAAGAGATTTCCCTCAGTGTCAAGGTTCCGAGTCGACTTGCAACACAATTAAACAATGGTGAATTGGATATTGGTTTAATCCCAATTATTGAATACTTTCGAGCAAACGCCAAAGGAGTAGGTTACCGCACCCTTCCAAATATAGCAATTGGATCTCGCGGTAGTGTCTTGAGTATCCAGTTATTCAGTCATGTTCCTATACAAGATATACAACAGATTGCATTAGATACAAGTTCTCGGTCATCAGTTGCACTATTAAAAATCTTACTCGCTGAAAAATATCATCTCAATCCAAAGTTTATACCTTGTGAGCCTTCAATTGATCCTGCTTCATCAGAGACAGACGCAGTATTACTCATTGGGGATGCAGCACTCAAAAATCTCGGTACTACAAAATATTGCACTGACCTTGGTACTGAATGGCATGAACTAACAGGTTTGCCATTCGTATACGCATGTTGGGTCGCCAGAAGTGATGTGCAGCTTGGCAACGTGCAAAAGTTATTATTAGATGCTAAGACACTTGGTATTGAGCAAATACCTGAAATTGCACGGATAGAAGCACCTAAACTCGGTTTTACTGAAGACCTTTGTAAAAGATACTTGCAACACCACATTCATTACGATTTGGATGAATCATCTATTGAAGGACTAAAATATTTTTACAAACTTGCTGTGAAAAACGGACTTGTTGAGTCCGGACAAAACTTAGTCTTTGCAGACACAGAACTTACATAATACACGTATACTGA
>VYFM01000429.1:7475-9106 GCA_009842375.1 Candidatus Poribacteria bacterium
AAGAAAATACCTCATCCGAAGATTTTACACAACAGTTTGAAGATTTTTTGAAAAGTTCTGGACTACGATTGACTCAGAAACGAATGGATGTATTGAATCAAGTATTTGCATATCCAGGACACTTTCAGACAGAGGATCTATTGGTACAGATGCGTCAAAACGGATTCAACGTTTCCCGTCCAACCATCTATAGGACGCTACCTTTGCTTGTCCAAAGCGGGTTGCTGACCGAATTCATTGATGCACAGAAAAACACTCGTTATGAGAGTATTCACTCACTTAAAGAGCATGCTCATCTTATTTGTCTTCGCTGTGGTCAGATTGTTGAGTTTAAAGAACCACAGATAGATGCTCTGCAAAAAGCAGTGTGTGATGCACACCACTTTAAACCGGTACGCTTCCGTAACGAAATTATCGGTCACTGTGCTGAATGTCAAGCGGAGTTAGAGGCTACAACTTCTACTGCTTCTTGATGTCATCCAAGTTGTTTGCATCAACTCTTGACATTAACAGGTGATTTTCGTCTGTTGCGTTTTCTGTAAGATTACTTCAGAATTAACATCCGTCGGGTTGCTGTAAAATCTTCAGCAGATAGTGTATAGAAATAGATACCACTTGCTACGGATTCACCCACATCATTCCTACCATCCCAATACGCAGCACGGCTGCGATTCTGATAGATTCCAGCAGCCTGATGTCCTAATGCCAACGTCCGAACAACCGCACCACTTGTTGCATAGATCGTCAAAGTAACCTCTGCAGGTTTTGACAGATGATACGGTATCCACGTCTCAGGATTGAAGGGATTCGGATAGTTTGCGAGAAGTGCGGTCTTTTCAGGGAGTAGTGATGCTAATAGTCGTTGTAGGTTCTCTATGCCTTGTCGGAGAGCGAGCGATCCATCATCTTCTATTTGTGCCTGTTTTATCCATTCTTGGACAATTGCAGGGGTTAGTTCTTTGCTATCCATCACATATACATTAGGTGCTGCGGAATCTGTCGTTTCACCCATGTGTTGTGCGACAATGATGGTGAAATGTCTTTTATACCGCATTGATAAACCATCAATTTTTTTAGACTTGTTATATTCGAAAGTGGTTCCAGACTTAATATAGGAGAACTAGCAAATTCTAACCAACGCAGTTTTGTCAGTTCTGCCAGTGGTGAGAGATCAGATATAGGGGTTTCCCAAGCACCTAAACCGGTGAGATTTGCCAATTCAGCAACTGGTGAAAGATCGGATACGGGATTCCCCGAAATCCACAACTCTTCCAAATTTATCGCTGACTCTATACCTGTTAAATCCTTAATGTCTCTGTTACTTGCTCTTAGGGTTGTTAATGTCGCCATTTCATCAAGTGTAATTGGATCAGTGTCGGCATCTTCTTTGCCAAGAACTTCTGCGATTGCAGCGCGGAGGTTTGGGTCCGGAATAGTAACATCAAAAACTGTTTTTGTATTCTCAAAAAGATCGTTTAAAAGTGAGAAGTCGGTTATCGGATTGTCGGTGAGGTTTAATTCTTCTAAGTTGGTTAACTTGCCCAAGGGCGATATATCTGAAATGGAATTGCCTTGAAGCCATAACGTTGTCAAATTACGCAAAGATGCAAGAGGGACTATGTCTTTTATAT
>VYFM01000389.1 GCA_009842375.1 Candidatus Poribacteria bacterium
GTACAACCTGTTATGCATGGACACATCAAGGCGAGAAAATGGAGGAACAAACCCTCAAGACACTTGCTGATGCACCTTTCAACAAGATGCGGATGTGTATATTTCCCAAAGATTATTCGTATAACAAGAATGAACCTGTCTACTATCCTTATGAAGGAAAACCACTCAAGGATTGGGATTTTACAAGATTCAACCCAGAATTTTGGCAGCATTTTGAGAAACGCGTTCAAGATCTTTTAGAACTCGATATAGAAGCAGATATTATCCTATTCCACACTTATGACCGATGGGATTTTGAAAACATGGATGCTGAAAGTGATGACCGCTATATCCGTTATGCTGTCGCACGTTTAGCTGCCTTCCGTAATGTGTGGTGGTCTCTTGCCAATGAATATGACATCATGCCTGCAAAAGAGGAATCTGACTGGGATAGATTTTTTCAGATTATCCGTGACCATGACCCGTATCAACGATTGAGAGGAATCCACAACTGCAGAGGTTGGTATGATCACAACAAACCGTGGGTAACACACACAAGTATACAGACATCAAACATGGCTGAGGGTATACACTATCGCACACGATACGGAAAACCTGTAATCTATGATGAGTGCCGCTACGAAGGGAATATTCCGCAGGGATGGGGAAATATCACCGCACAACAGATGGTGCAGCACTTTTGGGCAGGTACAGTTTCTGGGTGCTACGTTGGGCACGGAGAAACTTATGCACATCCTGAAGACCTTCTTTGGTGGGCAAAGGGTGGTTTGCTATGTGGAGAAAGTCCATCTCGTATCAACTTTCTCAAAGATTTCATGTCAGATGCACCCCCATTTGATATGCTCGAACCTGTCGGAGATGATAAAGGTATATATGTCCTTGCAAAACAGGATGAATACTATCTTGTATATACAACCGAACCCCAGACGATAACAGTCCAACTACATGGAAATAATCCGTATAAAATTGATGGTGTTGATACGTGGAATATGAAAATACTTCCAATTGGCACAGCACAACCAGGTGAATATACATTTGCTGCGCATCGCAATGATTTTGCATATCGTTTTACACCTTATGAGCCGGGAGAAACACTTCGTCCTGAAGCAAAAGCATCTGCTGATGTTCTGCAAGGAAGCGCACCGTTAACAGTGGCTTTCTCGGCAGAAAGCAACTTGAAGCAACGATGGGATTTCGGTGATGGCACATCATCTGACCAAACAAATCCTACACACATCTATAAAAAACTCGGTCAATACACAGCCATACTTAATGTTACTGACAATGAAGGATCATCATCAACAACAGCATTGAATATAAATGTCTTACCACCTGTTCCCACTGACATAGGAACATATACAGAATTTCCAGGATCACGTAATGAACTCGTTTATTTCTGGGAAAGTACTATTGAGGACAGGAATGGAATTGAAGCACATGATGATGCAATAATCACTGATGACGGGAAGATGGATCTTACCAATGGTTCGTTCCATGCCAAAGAAATAGATGAAACACTCCTTGCAGCCTGTAAAGAAAGTAATCAATTATCGATTGAGTGTCTTGTTACGACTGATAACTTGAAACAGAGCGGTCCAGCGCGGATTATCACGTTTTCTAAAGATGTCACACATCGCAACTTCACACTTGGACAGGACGGAAACCGTTTTGCTATTCGGATACGCACACCTCGTACTGGAGAGAATGGACAAGGTGGCGAATTTTCTTTCGGCAAGATAGAATCAGGAAAACCGATACATGTCATCGTTAGTTACTTTCCTGGGAACATTTACTGCTATGTTGACGGTGAATTAGTCCACTCTGGCAATGGAATTCAAGGTGATTTCAGCAATTGGGAATTGTTTCTACTACTTTTCGGTGATGAGGCAAATGGTGGTAGAAACTGGGATGGTAAACTTAGTCATGTGGCGATTTATAGCCGTTTTGTTGGATTGGAAGAGGCAGCCCATAAATTCCAATTGATACAAGAAAAGGCGAATTAACCCTAAACAAAGGATTTCACACATGAAAAACATATCCATAACAATTTTATATCTATTCTTATTTGTTATTTTTATGTTGTTCAACCCATTGCATGCACATGATGTAGTACAACAGCAAAATTGGAACCAGTTCCGAGGTCCAAACGGAGATGGAACAACAACCGCATCAAACCTTCCGATAGAATTTGGTGAGAAAAAGAACCTTCGCTGGAAAACACCGATTCACGATAAAGGTTATTCTTCACCCGTGGTGTGGGAAAAGCAAATTTGGCTAACAACTGCGCGGGTAAATGGCAGTGAACTTTTCGCTGTCTGTGTGGATCTTGATAGTGGTGACATAACACATGACATCAAAGTCTTTGACGTTGAGAATCCTCAACTTGAATATCCTGACATAAACAGTCATGCATCTCCTACACCGATTGTAGAGGCAGGTCGAGTTTATGTTCACTATGGCACCTATGGTACTGCATGTCTGGATACAAAAACTGGAGATATACTCTGGGAACGTCGAAACCTGAATTGTGATCATAGAGTTCGTCCGGCATCTTCACCAATTATTGACGGTGACACTCTATTTCTTACTTATGACGGTGTTGATGTACAATTCGTTGCTGCACTGAACAAAATGACAGGGGATACAATATGGATAGAACATCGGAATGTTGATACAGACTTTGGGGAAATCCTCAAAGCAAAAGGGATAACGGACATAGAAAAAATTAAGAGGGAAAAACCGAACGATAACAGAAAATCTTATGCAACCCCAACTATCATAACATATCAAGGTAAGAAACAGTTGATAAGTCCTGCAGCAGAGGTCACCTTCTCCTATGACACGAAAACAGGTGATGAACTTTGGCGCGTTCGTCATGAAGAATTGGGATGGAATGTAGCATGTCGACCCATTTTTGCACACAACCTTGTCTACTTTACTACTGGTATAGAAAAGAACTTGTTGGCAGTTGATCCGTCAGGTACGGGTGACGTTACTGATACGCACATAGTTTGGCGGATGCGCAAGGGCGCTCCAGAAATACCTTCACCACTGATTGTTGACGACTTAGTGTTTGTTGTCAGCGAAGGTGGAGTGGTTAGTTGTGTAGATGCTAAGTCTGGAGATACAATATGGAAAGGTCGTATCAGAGGAAAGTATTGGGCATCACCTTTATATGCAAACGGGAACATCTACTTCTTCAATATAGATGGGATAGTGTCGGTTATTTCTGCAGGTCGAGAGTTAAAAATCCTCGCACGAAATAAGTTTGATACAGAATTTATCGCATCAGGTGCTGTCGCTGGTAATAAGTTAATCTTACGATCACTTACACATCTGTATTGCATTGAGAATATGCAAGAACCTAAACAAAATTAAGATATATTAACTCTTCTTGATAACGTTTGGTATTAATGACATAATTGTCAATACAATAGCAGACTCAAACGGACTGAGGGTATACATTAGCATGAAAAATAGATTAGATGAAAACGATCCCCCCGCTAAGTTCCAAAAATCTACATGGATAGCCGCTTCTACTTTATTGATTTTGCTGTTGATTATTACTCTTGTTCAGATTGTAGGGTGCGGTCCTTTAGGTATCACTGATCCAGAATCAGATGTTCCTTTCCTCGATTCAAAAAATAATACGAAACCTATTAAAAAATGGCTTGTGAAACGTACATTGGTCAGTAACGAAGTCAACTGTATCGCTGCTGATTCAGAAAATGTTTGGTTCGCCACAAACAAAGGTGTTTCTCGTTGGGTGCGTAACGAAGATAAATGGCTACACTACACGATGGAGAACGGTTTAGCAAATGATTTGGTCAATGCAGTAGAAATTGATGGGAAATGGGTTTGGTTCGCTACACAAGAAGGTGTTAGTCGATATGATATGGATACCGAAACATTCTTAACCTTTCGTAGTATTGATGGGCTAGCAAGTGATCAGGTTTCCTCAATCGCTGTGGATGGCAACTACGTCTGGTTCGGAACATCTAATGGGCTAAACCGATATGACAAAACGATTGACAGTTGGGCAGTCCGCACACGCAAAGATGGCTTAATTAGCAGAATAATTACAACAATCGCAGTTGAACCAGAGTATGTATGGGTTGGGACAGATAGAGAAATAAACCCAGATCCACATGGATGGGATGAAGACCCAAGATTCAGTAAAGGTGGGGTGAGTCGTTATCACCGAGACACAGATTCTTGGAACAACTATACAAGATCGGATGGCTTGATAGACAACGAAATTGCCACAATTGCTGTAGACGGCGACAGTGTTTGGTTTGGCACACAACACAGAGGCGTTAGTCAATACAATCAGGTTGACCAGACTTTCGTTAAAACCTTTACCAAAACAGATCTGTTAAAAAGCAATTTTATCTCCTCCATCCGTTCTGACGGGTTTCAGGTTTGGTTTGGAACTGCCAATGCAGGTGTACATCGTTTTATCAAGCCCGTCAATACGTGGGTGCATTATACAAAAGCAGACGGATTGGCGAGTAACAATGTAAGTTGGATTACCACACAAGGTAATGATGTCTGGTTTGCCAGTAAAGAGGATGGTGTAAGTCGCTTTAATAAGGTTAACGGAGAATGGACAATCTACCAACAAGCCGATTTTCTTACAGACAACGATGTGCGGGACATTGAAAGAGATGCTGATGGAAACCTATGGATGGCAACAGTTTCCGGGCTTTCAGTATACTCTCCTCAAACACATACTTGGGAGATTATCTCAAGAGAAGATGGTCTACCTACAAACTATATCATGTCTGTAAATGTAGAATCTCATTCTAAGGAGTCTGGATCAAGTTCCATAGTTGAAATATCAGAACAAAAAAGTAGTGGGAAGCGAATTTGGATCGGTACTGCTCGTGGTCTCGGTTCGTGCACTCACCTTGGAGGAGATTGGACATTTCACCTTTCTTCTGAAAATGAGACTTTTGTAACTGCTGTATCAACTACAACTGATGAAAAGGAGCAGATTTGGCTTGGAACGAATTTGGGTCCAGCAATGTTTGATGCAAAACTACAGAAATGGACTCAACTTGCTCTTCCGGATACTCCTGAAAATCCACATATCTTAACAGTCTATATACATGATCAATTTGTCTGGTTTGGAGGGGTCAATGGTGTTTGGAGATATTCAATTGCTGATAAACTGATGACGAATGTTTCGGAAGGATTAAATAACTTATCGGTCAATACGCTTCTTTCCATCAATAATATTATTTGGGCAGGAACACAAGATGGATTAGCAGAATATGATACCATAAACCAACGTTGGACTCCTGTCACTTTATGGAAAAATACGGATGAAGATAAGACTCAACCGAGTATATCCGCATTTGCATATCATGATGGTGTGCTCTGGATAGGAACACCGCAAGGATTAGGCAGCTACAATGTTTCAACAAAAATGTGGAATGCACCAAAAAAATTGCAGAACATTCGCGATGTTGTCTGTAATGAGAACGAAACACTTTGGTTAGCAACATCAATGGGACTGGTTGAATATAATATTTCAGATGGAAAAGAGAAGGTACATCAATCACGTCCTATTCGGCAACCTTTAGTTGAAACCCAAGTATCACAAATTATGCTTGACGGTGATTACATCTGGTTTTCAAATTGGAAATCCTCTCGGAACGGGGGTATACTGAGGTTTCACCGTCCATCAAATACTTGGCAAAGATTTACACGATTGGATATTTTTCAGTCTACTCAGAAGAAAACAATGACAGTGCTGCGTTGGACTTATGTTGATGAAGACGCAGTCTGGTTCACTACAGATTTCGGTGCACTTAGATATGATAAACAAAAAGATAGTTGGCAACATTTTACAATGGAGGATGGTCTGTCCGCCGATGACTTGGACAAGATCGCGGTCAGTGAAAAAAGTGTTTGGATAATACCAATGGTTGGTATGGAATTGAATCGCTATGATAAAGCAACCGGCTTGTGGGAGGTAGTAAAACAACCTGATAGACATGAACAACATGAGAAACTTCGGGCTATTGCTGTTGATGGACCTGATGTATGGTTCGGATCAGGACATTCTGTTACACGATATAATGAAATAACTAAGGAATGGAAAGATTACCGACCAGCAGATGGTTTGGCTGGTCGAGGGACTGAATGGATTACCATTGATAAGGATTTCATCTGGATTGCCCGATCAGAATATGACAGAGATAGCAATCGTCCCTTGTCACGATATGACAAAAAGACAAAGAAATGGTCAACCTTTTCCACAAATGACGTGCTCGCAGCAAAGACTATAAGACGTGTCATTGCTACCGAAAACGACGTATGGATACTCTATAGACCATGGGACAAATTCGTCACACGATACGATAGACTGAACAAAGAGTGGACCACCATTACGTCCGGTCGCGGCACACTGGAGCTTGCATCTGATGATGATTATCTCTGGTTAGCTGCTCCAAATGATGGTCTGCGTAGGTTTCACTTCGCGTCTGGTAGTTGGTCAACATTTAAAGACATTAAAGGGTTGTTACATAACCATGTAGGAGAATACGGGTTAACGGTTGATAAAGACTATGTCTGGGTAGGAACAATACGGGGTCTATCCCGTTACGACAAACATCGTGAGTCTTGGACCCCCTTTCCACAATTACCAACACTTTCTGGGCGTGCCGTCCGCACAGTAGAAACTGACGAACGATTTGTATGGGTAGGTACCGACAGCGGACTGTCTCGTTATGATAAGATAATAGGTACGTGGAAGAACTATAGGCAGACAGGGGGTTCAGAGGAGATAGCAACGCACAACGGACACTGGCACCGGCACCGACCAAAATCTCGTGGAATGCTCTCAGACAACGCTGTCAGTTCTATCGTAGTTGATGACCAGTATGTTTGGATAGGTACACGCGATGGCGCAAATCGATTTGACAAAATAGCACTACGTTGGGATCAATACAAAACTGAACATGGGTTACCATCGAATAATGTTACCTCTGTCAGTACCGATGGCAACAACATCTGGGTTGGTACAAATTCTGGAATTGGGAAGTATCCGAGAACGGCTGATGATCTCAACGCATGGATTGCATATACATCCGGCACAGAAATCCAACCATCCTCTGTATCCAAGGAATTCGCTGAATCATTGGTGACCGATGAAATCTGGTGTATTACATCAAGCAGAAAATATGTGTGGGTCGGAACACGAAGAGGGGTGAGTAAATATGATATTAGAAGGGACATCTGGAAAACAATTACTTCCGAAGATGGTCTTGCGAGTGACGAAGTGAGTTGTATAGCAATTGATGAAGAACGTGTTTGGTTTGGTAGTGATCGTGGTGTGACGTTGTTTAATGAAAGGACAGCGGATTGGCGTATCTATACAACGCAAGACGGTCTTGCAAGCGATAAGGTGACAACTATCGGGGTAGATGGAAGTGATGTGTGGATTGGCACATACAACGCTGGAATCAGCCGATTCGATCAACTGGAGAATAATTGGAAAACATACACCCGAAAAGAGGGATTGGCACATAACGGAATACTTTCTATGTCAATCGATAGCACTTATGTTTGGTTCGGAACGTATCGCGGATTGAGTCGTTTTGATAAACGAACAGGAATCTGGACAACTTTTACCGAGGCATACGGTCCTGAGGATATATTAAGGTAAAGTACATGAGTCTATCATCGATTTACCACAAGAAAGTTTGGAAATCTTGTACAAGATGATGTCAGACACCCAAAGAAATAAAACATGGACATAAAAGCCTGCATCCCAAAGTTTCTGGTTCTTACCGTTTTTCTTTTTTTATTCAACTGTTATTTTATATTCTATGCTAAGGCAGAGGATGTATACAGTCTCTTCGGTAAATTGTTCCTTTCCGGTCGCGTTGAATATGACTTCACAAACAGACGAAATTTCCTTGCAGACACAGAGGATGAACGAGTACGTCAAGATAGTTTTGATTTTGACAGACTCTTTCGCCGCGGCTTCCATAGTGTATTGGTCATAGAGGAAACCGCAGGCAACGTCCAAAATATATTGAGTCTTGGTGAAGTACCAACTACATTCACAAAATTCACATTTGATCAGATAGATCTAAATGGTGTCCGTTGGGAAGTGCGATCCGATCATACTGATTGGACAATATTAATGGTACCAGGCACACTCAACCGCCTAAACGGTCAAGAAGGACGAACGGTAGGTTCAGGTATCGGTTTACGCGAAGTGACTAAATTCGGCAGATCGCAGTTAGGTATATCATGGTATTTCCGCGAAAAACCTGTCTGGTCGGTGGATATGGCGACCAATTTCACCAACTATGGTCTAAAAGCAGAAATAGCGGTAACTCCAAAAAGCGCGTTGGAGAAAAGCCTGCCTTCACGTTTTGATGCAACAACAACCGTGTTTAAAGCATTTCGCACTGTTGGAGCCACACTCTTTCAGGCGGAAGCGTTTCGCGTCGGTCCCAGATTTGATGCTTCGCATGCTGTAGGGGATAACGATGACCAAGATAGATATTCTGATAATACATACCCTGACCCGCCATCCTTAATTATACCCGGAGATTTGGATAAAAATAATAACGGAACTTTTGACTATGAGGACGATATACTACTGTTTGATGTGGATGAGGATTTTCTTGATGAAACGGATCGGAACAATAACGGTATTCGGGACCAAGAGGAGAACGATCTTGACCCGAATTACGAATTTGATATCGGATTACAAGGATTACGGCTTTTTATGGACCAGAAGATTAGTCAGCAAAAAAGTGTTATCGATTTAAAAGTTGGATATCAAAGCGAAAAAAATATAAGATTCCGTGATGAACCCTCTTCAAGAAAAGCATTTGCTAATGTGATATATGAAAAAGAACTTCCACATGCATCTTCTCTTATTTTTGAGAACGAACTAAAATGGGTTAAGGACAATATTCCAGACGAAACGTGGTATTTTGCAAGTTTCTTAGGTAGAGAAGATGAACGTCTTTTCCGTTCACAACCTGATATTCAGGAGATGATTAGAGATAACGATTTTCAGTTTTTCTATATAG
>VYFM01000361.1:0-4852 GCA_009842375.1 Candidatus Poribacteria bacterium
AAGTTAACAAAATACAATTAATAATAAGATGCCTCGTACTTTTAACATACCCCGCTTTTATGAAAGTCCTATTATTTCTGCCGTTAAGGCATCGCGGCGGAACCTGGATACCCGCAAACGGGACTTATCCCCCTCCATTTTAGACTTTGGACCTATCCGTTTTAAGATAGCACGCCATTTCGGATTCTGTTACGGTGTTGAAAATGCTGTTGAGATAGCGTATCGTGCCCTTGAAGAGAATCCAAATAAACGTATTTTCCTACTATCAGAAATAATTCATAATCCACGCGTCAACGATAATTTGAGACAAAACGGTGTGCAATTTCTCTCCGATACTGAAGGCAATCCTTTACTGCCATTTGATGTCTTGGTTCCTAACGATGTCGTCATTGTTCCCGCTTTCGGTACAACGTTGGAAGTTGAGCAGGAACTCAACGAGCGCGGTGTTACGCTTTCATCTTATAATACAACGTGTCCGTTTGTAGAAAAGGTATGGAAGCGAAGCCAAGAAATTGGCAAGCAGGATTACACCGTTGTTGTTCATGGCAAACGTTATCATGAAGAGACGCGCGCTACATTTTCTCATGCACAAGCGGAAGCACCTGTCGTTGTTGTGCGCGACCTTGTGGAAGCAGAAGACCTCGCTAAAGTAATACGCGGTGAAGCAGATGCCGATTTTTTCTTCAATAAGTTTGCTGACAGATACTCAGAAGGTTTTCATCCAGATTTCAACTTAAAACGTATCGGTGTTGTCAACCAAACAACAATGCTCGCAACAGAAACACAAGCGATTGCTGACTTATTGCGACAGGCTATCATTACAAGATACGGTGAAGAGAATCTCACTGAACATTTTGCTGATACCAAGGATACCCTCTGCTATGCGACAAAAGAGAATCAGGACGCAACGCTCGCGCTTATCGCTGAAGGTGGTGATGTTGCAGTCGTTGTGGGTGGATACAATTCATCCAACACAAGCCATCTCGTAGAACTTTGCGAACACAAACTCCCAACATACTTTGTCCGAGATGCTGAAGAGTTGCTTAGTCCGAAACAGATTCGGCATTTATCACTTGAGACGAAACAGGTGCAGATGTCTGAAGATTGGCTACCGACTGAACATCCCGATGGCAGTCCAGTCGACATCGTTTTGACTGCAGGTGCATCTTGTCCGGATATCCTGCTTGATGAGGTGTTGCGGAAGATTGTTGGTTGGTTTCCTGATACGCGCTCAGTGGGTGAAGTTCTTGCACCGTATGCTGTATGAATAAGCGCAGATTTAGCGATAATTTTAGAATAAGGAGAAAACAAGCTTATCATATCTTCGGTGTCAAGACCCCGTTGCTTTAGCACGGGGATGTAGACACCGATCCTGTCCGTGTCAAGAGGGTATGTAAAGTTTTTGGCATGTATGTTGTCAGAATCACAGAGGACGCGGATTTCACGGAAAAGCGCTGATTCCTGAGACTTAGCGTTGGACATCCCGTTTCATAAGATAAACATCAATCCATTGAAAGCAAGGACAGGACATCAAAAAACCATCCGTGTTCATCTGCGTCCTCCGCGATTCTGACAAATACCATGTCGGAGGTCGCTTTGCTCGCTCCGACCTACGTTATATTGAGTTTTCAAGTTAAGGCAAACAAAAACAAGATGCCCCGGAACAGAGTGGTTTATTACCTCTCCTGAAGAAGTTGAAAAGGTGTACGATTGCATTTTTTGGGAACATGCAATAACTATTCAACGCTCATTTTGAGGTGTCTATGTGACCACATTATCTAACTAACGACCTTTAAAGGAGAGCACTTACGTTCATCGTAACTGATGACTTGGAAATCATAAACTTTAATCACTACAAAAATTTGAGCATAGAAGGCGAAGACTCTGGTCAAGTTAAACTCGTTCTAACAGCACAAGATGACTCCAAACGTGTTATCGCGGAATTTGCTGAATTTGAGGAAGCATATAATCTCTTTTCGGATATCCGAGACGCTATGGCCGCGGGAGAGACATATTATAGCTTGGAGTCATACCAATGAACAAACTCCGTTTAGTCAATATTGTAATGGCTAAACATGGCGCAGTGCTTCTGTTGGGGTTAGACTTGCAGCTTTGTTTGCTGGGTAGATACCGAAAAAGATACCGATACAAGCAGATACACAGAACGCGATGACAGCAGCCTGCACCGACACAATGGCAGGCCATGAAGCGTCTTTTATCAAAAACTTTGAGATCACCCAACCTGATCCCGTGGCGAGTCCACTACCAACAAATATACCGATCAGACCACCACAAATACTTAATACAATCGCTTCAATCAGAAATTGGATTAGGATGTCAGTACGTTTTGCGCCAATGGATTTCCGTAAACCGATTTCTCTGGTTCTTTCTGTAACGGATACTAACATTATATTCATGATACCGATGCCGCCGACGAACAAAGCAATACTTGCCACAGCTCCAAGCAGCACTTGAACAATCCGACTGACGTTTCCTACCTGCTTTATCATCTCCTTAGCAGTAAAAAAGTCGAAGTATTTTTCATCACCGTGTAATTGTCGAAAAGCGACTTTTATTTCAGCTACCGCTTGCTCAACTTTCTCATAACTTTCTGCTTGACCAAATAGGACTATCCAACCTTTCCGTTGCCCGATAAAGCGCGTCTCCATCGTCAAAAGTGGAATAATCACACGGTGATCCCACCCTTCAGTCGCCATCATATTACCCTTTTCTTCCATAACCCCGATGACAGTGAATCTTTCTCTACCTATCTTCATTTCCTTGCCGATCGGATCATCCATCTGAAAGAAGTCTTTATGTACTTCAGATCCAATCAGGCAGATAGGTTCCCGCCTTTCCATTTCTTCAGTGGTAAAGAACCTTCCCGATTTAACGTACCAATTATTCACTTCCTGAAATGAAGGTGTAACCCCGTGAACTTGGAGGGACTGATTTACATGTCTATGTGAAACTCGGTTTGGCATCCCAGACTGGCCAGATGCCGTTTTAAGGGAAGGACATGTTTCAAGTATAAACTCAAGGTCTTCATACTCTATATATTCCGGATGCTTATTTTCTCTATACGAACCATCTTCCCTACGGATATGATCCTTTCGAAAGCAGACAATCATCCCAGCACCACCGATTCGTTCCATTTCTATCAAGATGAGGTGCTCCGCCCCACCACCTACAGAAACGACGGCAACGACTGCTGCAATACCGATGATTATGCCTAACGTCGTTAGTACGGAACGTAACTTGTTGCGTCTCAGTGCTGCTAATCCGACACTTACACCTTGTGTTATTTGCATGGGATTCTAAATTCCAATAGGGATTGTTATTACTCAGGTTTCATGGCTTCACCATGTAACAAGAATGCCCGGATATCGTACCGTCCAGGTCGTTCAACAGGTAAATCACCATTTTCAATCATCAAATCAAGCGGGTTTGCATGTGTGCGGAGCGGTAATTGAACCACTTCGTGCATACGTGCGGATTCATAAATCGCCATGATGATTTCAATAGCAGCACGACCATGTTTTGCTTCACCACGATGCTCTGGACCACCGTCAAGCCATTCAACCAGTTCTTGTGCTTGTGCGACGTGCTGGTTAGTTCCATCAGAAGGACGTTCTTCCCAATCGGTGGCTTTATTATTCAGTAGTCGGACGCGTCCCTCTGTCACATCTGCGATCCCGTCCGATCCGTAGACAATACCACCTTGATAGTTCGGTCTACCAATCTCTTGCATGAGTGTGCCGATACAACCGTTTGAAAATCCGACAATTCCGGCACTCCTATCCTCTATTTGTATATCACGTTCATAGCGATCCGTTTTGCGTTCAACGTTCCCGATTACCCATTGTGGTGCGGGATCGCTGAGCACATATCGCATCATATCAAATAGGTGTGAGCAGTCATTCAACAATCCCTGTCCACCGTGACAGATAATCTGCCGTGGTTCACCGATTGCACCTTCGGCGATGAGATTCCGGGCATCTGTCCACGCCGAATTAAACCGCCGTTGATGTCCAATGACGATTTTGACACTGTTCCTGTTTGCCGCAATCAACATATCATCACATTCACCAAGACTTACACCCATCGGTTTTTCACAAAGCACAGCCTTTGGTGCTCTGGCGCATGCTGCGATTGTCATCGGTGCATGAAGTTTATGCCACGTGGCAACACTGACAATATCAAGATCTTCCTTATCCAACATCTCACGCGGATCTAAATAACAATTTTCTTCTGAGACATCGTAGTTGTTTGCAAATTTATCAAGTGCTGCCTGAACGGGATCAGCAAGTGCAACTATATCTGTTTGCTCAACTCCCTGATATCCACGTGCATGTGCGTTTGCAATACCCCCACAGCCGATAACGCCAACCCGATATTTTGATGCCATATTCTTCTCCATAAGGTATAGGCACGCTATAAAAGCGCGCCTATCGGATAATCGTTAAATTACAACTACTGATTCGCTTGGACAATCTCTGCTTGCGTTTTGCCAAAATAGTTGGCAACCGCAACGAGATCCAATATATTTACTATGCCATCCATATTTACATCACCAGAGAGGTTGTCTCCAGATTCACCGAACTGATTTGCAACCGCAACGAGATCCAGAATATTTATTATGCCATCGGCATTGAGATCCCACGGCACAGATTCAATCGTTGTTATGGTCATGATTTCGGCAGATTTCGTGCTATCTCCTTGAGATGTAGCAGTCACAGTGATCTCATATTCACCCAGTTTTGTGAAGAAATCACCTGAAGCAGTAAACATGACTTCTGCTGATTCACCAGCGGCAAGCATAATCTCTATCTGACTGGTAGCAGGTTCTTCA
>VYFM01000361.1:4952-9057 GCA_009842375.1 Candidatus Poribacteria bacterium
GATTCTGAGTGTATAACTGACTCCCTCACTTGCATCGGATGTTTCACTCGTCAACGCACCAACACCTGCTAAAGTGATGTCATAAACGGAAGAAATAGTTGTCGTAGTCGTGATTTCAGCAGTTTTTGAACTATCCCTTTGCGAAGTCGCAGTGACTTTCACCACATAATCACCTGCTCTTGCAAGTGCATCACCGGTAACCCGCAACGTTACTGTGCGCGATGCCCCCTGGTTAAGTGATATAGAAGCAGGACTTACTGTCGCTGTGGCATCCCCTGAAGTCGTCAAACGGACCGTATCATTCGTGTTACCTGTATTTGTTACACGTATGGTATAACTTGCTCCAGTACTCACATCAGTTGTTTTCTGTAAGCTGCCTACACCTGCCAAGGTAACACCATAAACAGGTGGAACTGTCGTAGTCGTAGTGATTGTATCTGTTTTTGAACTGTCCTTTTGCGATGTAGCAGTAACATTGACTTTGTACTCACCAGCTGATGTAAGAGACCCCCCTGATACTGTCATAGTAACGTTTCTGGAAGCACCCGCAGCAAGTGATACAGAAGAAGAACTTAATGTAGCGGTAGCATCCCCTGAAGTCGTCAAACGAATTGTATCAGAGTCATTACCGGTATTTGTTACACGCAACGTATAACTTGTCCCTGCGCCTGTACTAACCGTTTTGCTCAATGTGCCTACACTTGCTAAAGTAACCCCGTAAGTTGCGATTTCAGATGTGGATGTGTTGGTATAAATAAAATCACCTGCAGCGCCATCTCCGTTATTAGCAGCGTTTCCTGCAGCATAGAACATTATTGGACCAACATTAGTATTTGGAGCAGTCCATTTAAATGTCCACTGGTTATTATTACTTTTTCCTGCAGCAGTTCCAGTAGTAGTATGTTGAATGTATTGTTTACTGTTTGTCTCTGATACCTGTGTGTTTGTATCTGCTATAGCAAAAGTTCCTGCACGCACGTTGTTTTGATTCAACGCAGTCATCTCAAAGCCCCATCTGCTTTGCCCGTTACGCGACAAATTGACAACAATATCATACATTTCTCCTGGTGTATATACCTGAGGTACCGTCAACATTAATGAACCACCCGAATCATTAAGACTGTTGCCTACGTGGCATTGTGTACAGTTCCCTTCACCAGGTGCCCCTGTTTTTTCATCAGGTGGATCAAAAGAAAATGCAAAAACACTACTGCTGCTAACAACAAACAAAAGCACTACGCAAATAGCAAAAATGTTTTTTAAGTTAATCAATAGTCTCTCCTCCGCAATACGCGAAAAAACGCCCCACCGCCGACGCTAATCTCAAATGATTTGGGGTCGGAAAACCGGCAGTCGGGGCGTTTTTTGTTGTTTAAAGTTTAAGTTACGAAACTTACTTGAGAATTACCATCTTACGGGTTGTTGAGAAATCGTCTGTTTTCAGTGTGTAGAAATAGATTCCACTTGCAACTGATTCACCCGCACTGTTTTTACCATCCCAATAAGCCGCACTTGATGAGGTCATGTATGCACCAATTGACTTATGACCTAAGTCCAGCGTACGAACCAAACTACCAGAGGTACCATGTATATCAATCGTTACGTTGGAATCACGGCTGAGTTGATATGGTATCCAAGTTTCTGGGTTGAACGGATTTGGGAAGTTCTGTCCAAGAATGGTATCTTTTGGACGTACATCGCCAACACGCATATTGACATTCAGGAATGCGTTGTTAATATCCGATGTTTGGACTGTGTGTTCGAACGGACCGGACACGACAGTGCCATTTTCGTCAACAAGTGAAATCTCAACTTTATCACCTGCTTCAATGACACTCTTACGATTTAGGTCTGCCCATACACCAGTGACTCGTCCATTGTCTTCGGTAACTTTCTCAGTTGTGACAACACCGGTACGAAGGTTTTTCGCAATCATGGTGTAAGATGCACCACTTTCTTGACCCTGTAGGTCACTTGTGATAACAAATGCCCATGCGCTTTGAGCGGTGTTAATCTTCGGTGCAGCAGCGGCTTCATCCATTGCAGCTTCTTCCGATTCCATTTCTGCTGGTGCGTTTGACCACGCAGTACCACTGAATGTAACCATTTTAGCTTCAGGGGTATTGACGATATAGCCTTTTCCACCTTCAATTGCGAAATCGTAACCACCTTCTACACCTGCAACATAACCTACAAAACTCTGTGAATAGCCATCTAACTTGATGACAACCGTTGAACCTAACATATCAGCAAGAGATTGTGCTGTGTAGGGTTCTGTTGGCATAAGCGGAACAGAGATCATGTTCAATCCGGAAGCAAGTTTTACATCATAAGTCGGTAAAACTGGTTCGGGTTCTGGATCAGGTTCTGGCACATAAGGTTCGACGGTCAGCATTGCTGTCGGTTCTGTCCATGCAAATGATGCTGCAACATCGCCAACACCCATAATACCGGGGTGTGGTGTAATTACGCCACCTTCTGTGGGAACACGTGCATTGCTACCCATCGGGTCTTCTTCAGGAGGTAGACCAACTGGACCGGGAATATCAGTACCGCGCTCGGTATTCTGTTCACTACCTGCATCGTAAGATCTCAGTTCACGCGTTACTGTAACCGGCATACCTGCTTCATCATAGAGTGCTAAGTCAGCAACCCCGATAAATGCATCATTGGTTGAGACTAACATTGTAGCAAGAGAGAGAGCAGAGTTCATCGCATCAGCTGTTATCATAATCGTGACAGAAGCACCAGGCAATACCATGCCTTCTCCAACAACACTATTTGCACCAGCAGCAGCAGCGAGTACTACAAGTCCTGAAACATCTCCACCTTCAGCAAGTGCAACAAGCGCAGCATTAGCGGGTTGTCCGACTTCATAGATTTTAACTCCTGCTACGTGTGTAGCGAAGATTGGGGGTGAGAAGATTTGTCCACCCATTCCCGGTTCACCTACGGTGAGGTTGGTCAGGGTAATCTTGAACACCTGTGGTTCTGGAACAACGGGTTCTGGGTCTGGCATGGGTTCCGGGTCAGGTGTCGGTTCCGGATCAGGGGCAGGGACAGTAACCATTCCATTTGCAGATGTGACTTCCAATGGATTTGCAGCAGCGTCAGAAATAGTAACGTCAGACAGACTAATAGAGGATGCTTTTACCTCAACGACCTGAAAGGTAACCGTTGCGAGTGTGCCATCACCATCTCCAGCACCTGCACCAATTGACGTTCCACCAATTACAACGTTGGAATCTCCTGGGCGCAAGATTGGAAAAAATGTTCCAGCAGCTGGATCACCAGGAATATAATCGCCTTTTGCAGCGGATACATAACTGATTGCAGTACTATCATAATTAACGGTCGCTTGGAAGCCTGCAACACCTTTGCCACCCGCAATATTAATATTCACAGTGAATTGTTCCCCAACCGCCGGGGAATCCATTGTTGCGGGATCAACAGATACGGTGGCTGCACCGTAACTCATCGCTGCAAATCCCAAACACATAACAACAGCCATCAAGGAAAATAAAAACTTCCTTTTAAAAAGCTGATTATTCATATAACACTCCTTAAAACTAAATTTATTTACATTGTAACGTTTTCTCTACCGACTAATATTACTAATATTAAACCTTTCGGTAGCAAGTCAAATTTCTTGTTTGAGGAACGGATTTATCAGATACCTTCGGGTACAATTCGCATCAACGCGCCACCACTATAATACACAAAAGCGAACGCTCAAACGTAACATCGTATTTTATATTGACATACTCCCCCGCTAAAGCGTGGGGATTCTTCGCTCCCACATTAGCAGTTTTGCTGCTAAATGGCGTTTCCTGCTTCCATCTCTCGTGCCACAGATTGTGGTCTTAGTTGGACTCCACAGGCGTAACTTTCGGCAGGTTTCCCTGCCGTAGTCGTTGCAAAAGCGACACAAGTGTCTGTGCAACTTAAAACATTATACAAAATGTTTGCATATTTGTCAAGTCATGTGTGCCGCCTACATCCCCGCGCTAAAGCAGCGGGGTCTTGACACCGAAAAGATGATAAACATTATTGACACTCACCACGACTAAAGTCGTGGGATTCTTAGTCCCTTAACTTAGTCTAT